>CALDLU010000033.1:0-4258 GCA_937915245.1 uncultured Clostridia bacterium
AAAATGATGAAAATGAACACCCTGCAAGAATTGTAGATTTGGGAGTAAGACTTTTTTCTCCTGCCGAAATAAATAACAAGGGCGAAAATAAGCCACTTGCTTTGGACAGAAGAATTGCTAGGGGTACTAGAAGACGAATAAGAAGAATGAAATATAGAATTCAAAGTATGTCCAATTTCTTATGCAAAAAATTTAATTTTGCAAAAAGTTATGAAGAATTAAATAAACAAATTGAAAGCAAAAATTTTAATGTTTATGAATTAAGGCATAAAGCATTAAATGAAAAATTAGATAATTTGGAATTAGCAAAAATTCTATTGTATTTTGTTAAGCATCGTGGATATTTATGTACAAGTTCGTCAGAAGATAACGCTGATGTAGAAAATTCCAAGATGAAAAATTATTTGTCTGGGAATGATGAAAAATATAAAAACTCTGGCTATGAAACATATGGCGAGTATTTATATCAATCAAGAATAAAAAGAGAATATGAAAAAGCTGGTAAAACAGAATTTGAATATATTTACCAAACAAGAAATCATAATGGTGAGTATACAAAGTGCATAAAAAGAGATTTGCTAGTTGAAGAAATCAAAACAATATTAGAAAAACAACAGTCATTTGGGAATAATTTTATTGATTTAGACTTTATAAGTGATGTTTTGGAAATTTTTAATAAACAGAGAAATTTTGATGAAGGTCCAAACTCTCCAAGTCCATACAGGGGACTTTATAATGTTGGGAATTGTACACTTATTCCAACTGAAAAAAGAGCACCAAAAGGAGCTTTTAGTTTTGAATATTATAGTGCTTTACAAAAAATTAATCAATTAACAATAATTGATGAAAATGGTAAACATATAATCAATGATGAACAGAAAAAATTATTGCAAGAAAAATTATTTTTACAAAAAGAAATAAAGTATACTTCTGTAAGAAAATTTTTAAAATTACCTGAAACGACAAAGTTTAATGGATTAACATACTCAAGAAAAGAAAATAGTAAAAAAGACCCAGAAAATACAAAATTTGTTTCGCTTACATATACTTACAAAATATCAGAAGTATTGGGCGAAGAAAATATTAATAAAAACAACAAAGAGTTGTACAATAAGTTGGCAGAAATTTTATCGTATTATAAAAGTGATGAAAAAAGAAATGAACAATATGAATTGTATGATATAACAAAAAATATTTCAGAAGAACAAAAAAGTAAGTTAAATTCGTTAAAGATATCTAAATTTGGTAATTTAAGTATTGTAGCAATAGATAAAATTCTTCCATATTTAGAGAATGGTGAATTGTATGATAAAGCTTGCAGTAATGCAGGACTTAATTTTAATGTTTCAAACAAACAGGATTTTGCAAAAAGTAAAAAAATAAAAATTGAAGGCGAAGTTAATGAATACTTAAAAGACATTACAAACCCAGTTGTAAGAAGGGCGATTAGTCAAGTTATTAAAGTGGTTAATGCCATCATTGATAAGTATGGTAGTCCACAACTTTTGTTTATTGAACTTGCAAGAGATATAAAAAAGACAATAAAAGAAAGAAAAGAAATTCAAACAAAGCAAAATGCAAGAATGCAAAATAATGAAAATCTTGCCAACGATTTACGAAAATTTAACATTGAACCAACATCAAAAAATATGACTATATATAAGTTGTATCAAGAACAGGGTGGAAAGAGTGTATATTCTGGTAAATCAATTTTGGAAACATGTGGAGTTGCTAATGGTGATATAAAATATCTTTTTAATACAAATATAGTACAAGTAGACCATATAATACCATATAGTAAATCTTTTGATGATAGTTGGGAAAATAAAGTTTTGGTATTAACAAAGGAAAATCAAGATAAGGGCAATAGAACACCAATAGAATGGCTTTCAAGTAACAATGAGTTATTAGAAGAATATTTAGATTTTGTTTCAACAACATATAGCACAAATCAAAAGAAAACTGAACATTTATTATCAAATGGTTCCAAAAACATTGAAGATTGGCGAAGTGCATCATTAAACGACACAAGAAGTATAACTGTTTATGTTAAAGATTTATTTGAAAGATATTTGTTATTTGCCGAAAGTAAATATAAAAGACAAGTATTTTGTGTTAATGGAAGAATTACCAATTATTTAGGTAAGGTTTGGGGAATAACCAAGGACAGAAATGAAAGTGATAAACATCACGCAAGAGATGCTTGTTTGATTGCAGTTGCAGAAAGTAAGATGTTACAAGAAATTACACAATATTTTAAATGGAGATACTATTACGAACACAATAATGTACAAAAAGTAGATACTCAAGATGATATATATTATATAATCAAAGATACTGGTGAAAAACTGACAAAAGAAGAATATGAAAAATACATAACCAAATATGTTGTTGAACCTTATCCTAATTTTAGAAAAGAATTAATGGCAAGATTATGTAATGACCCACAACATCCAGAAAAATATTATAATTTTATAATAGATGATTGCTATATGCAATATTCTGAAGAACAAATTAAAAGTGTGAAACCAATATTTGTAAGTCAAATGGCAAATCATAAAGCAACAGGCAAGTTATTTGATGACACAATATATGGACAAACTGATATGCTTGATAAAAATGGTAAATGCATTTATACCAAAAAAGTAAGTTTAACAAAATTATCATTAACGACAGATAAAAAAGATATTAAGGACTATTATGAAAAAGCTAAGATAGATGACCCTGCAACATATAACGCAGTATTAAAAAGACTTCAAGAATTTGATGGTAATGCAGAAAAAGCATTCGGCGACCCTAATAATCCTTTGTTTAAGCCAACAAAAGATGGGAAGAAAGGTAATATAATAAAGAAAGTAAAACTGCAAGATGTTTCGGACAATTACTCAATATTAAATGATAGAGGTTTGGCTAAAGTTGATAATATGTTACGAATAGACATCTTTTCAAAAGGTGAAGGCAGTAAAAAGAAATATTATGCAGTTCCTGTATATTTAATTGATACATATAAAGGTAAATTACCAACCAAAATATGTTCATCAAGTAAGCCATCATCTGAATGGGATGATATATCAAATGGTTATAGTTTTGAATTTTCTTTATATAAGGGTGATTTGTTCCGACTAAAAATTGCCGATAAGTCAATTGTAGGAATTTTGCAAGGTGATGGAAAAACGAAAGTTGAAACAACTGATGAATATTTCTACTATAATGGATTTGATCGCTCTACAAATTCGATTTCATTTAAAACACATGATGATAGTATTAAATTTAGGAGCATAGGCTTTCAATCTGCAACAATATTTGAAAAATATAATGTTGATATGCTTGGGAATATAAACAAAGTAACAAGCAAAAAAAGAGAGATGATAAATAAAAAATAGGAGCAAAATATGGGTTTTATTAATATAATCGCATATTCGGCCAAAGATATAAAAATAAAAGATAAGCAACTTATATTATCAAACAATCAAGAATCTATTGATTATCCTTTGGAAGATGTGAACAGTCTTATGATAGAAAGTCAAATATGTAACATAAGCATTTACACATTAACGCAATTATCTAAATATAATATTGCAACATATTTATGTGATGAAAAACATTTGCCATGTGCTTATTTACTTAATTACAATGGATTTTATAAGAATTTGGAAGTATATAAGTTTCAGACAAGTATTTCAAAACCAACACAAAAACAATTATGGAAACAACTTGTATCTGCAAAAATAAAAAATCAAATTAAAGCATTAAATCTTTGTGGTATAAAAAATGATTTGGATAGATATATTTCAAAAATTAAATCGGCTGATACTGATAACATAGAAGCAATAGTTGCAAATCAATATTTTAAGTTGATGTTTGGTTCAAAATTCACAAGAGATAATGGGTGTTTAATAAATTCTTGTTTAAACTATGGTTATGCAATAATTCGTGGTCTTATTGCAAGAACAGTTGTTTCTCATGGACTTTTGCCATATTTAGGTGTTTTTCATAAAAACCAATTAAATGCGTTCAATTTGGTTGATGATATAATTGAACCGTTTAGACCAATAATCGATTTATATGTGTTCCAAAATGTAAAAGATACACAAGGGAATGAATTAACCAGAGAAATAAAACAATCACTATTTGGTATGTTGAATTATGATATGAAGACTGATGGACAAAAACAAACATTAACTAATTGTGTTGAAATATTGGTGAATAGTTTTGTTCAAAGTATAACAAAAAATGTCGCAACCCTAAAATGCCCAGA
>CALDLU010000034.1:0-4257 GCA_937915245.1 uncultured Clostridia bacterium
AAACAACTGACTATTTTCAATCTTTCTAATACGCCATTTTAGTGCGTCAACTTTGCCAAATTTATCATAACTTAATCTCAAATCAACAATCTCAATAAACTGTGCAAGTTCACGAATATTTACATCTATAAGCATTGGTCGTTGAGTGTCTAGGAATATATCTAGGTTATCATGACCGTGTTGCTCATACCAACGAGATTGCCACTCTGGAAAATACATACTCATACGACTGTTAAGGTATTTTTGTGCTTCTGTAATACCGATTGCTTCATAAGGAAGATTAAAATGTGTTTTAACGAACTGATTATCAAACCCAAGTCTAAATGGGTTAATCATTCGGCTCGGCCTTGGCCGATACCCAAACTTACGAAAGTTTATTGCATAGTTGCTACTAACGCAGTGTTTAGGTATCGACAGGTTAAAGCCGTTATTGTTTTTCTTGATAATCTCTCGTTCCATTTTTCTTATTCTCTCACGATTAAAAGCAATCATGTTTAAGCAGTGAGTCATAAAACAAGTCTTACCAGTCCTAGGTGGAGCAAAGATTATCGTTATCATTTATCTCAAGACCTCAATTTCAGAGAACATGCCATTTTCAACGAAAAATCCCGCTTTATCTGAACATTCTATTGTTAAAACTCCATCTTTTTCACAATACATTTTGAAAGTTAATACATTTACTGTCCCGTTGTAATCTAAAACGCCACAATCTTCAACAAATGTATCACTACTACTAAAGTCCATACAAGCAGTTTCTCTTTCATCATAAATTGAGGTCATTTTATAGAAAGTAAATGTACTATCTAACCAATATCCATAAGCACAACCTTCATTAAAGTCAGAATTGCATCCATAATATGGTGAATTTTCTCCAACATTCATTTTCAAAATCATTATAGTCGTTCTAATTTTGTCGCCAGCTTTTAATCCATTGATAGTAACTTCAAGTTTTTGTTGTCCTACTATGCCACCAAATCTTAATGCTTCGTTATATATCACTTGATAAGTACCAAATTTGGCTATAAATACTGTATTTTCTGTAATAGAGTAACTAGACAAATCAATTACATTTGTGCCATCAATAGTCCAGCCTAAGAATGTTTTAGTATCGAAATCTGGCTTAGACGCTTTTTCACCATTTAACACTTTTTGTGTGCTTATGACTTCATCTCCATTTTTGAATGTTACTGTCAATTCGTTTAACTTAAACAAAGCAACAAAGGTTGTATTTTGGGTTATTGCATAATTGCTTACATTAACCACATTAGTTCCGTCTATCGACCAACCAACAAATAAATACTTGTCTTTTGTTGGAGTATTTGGAACATTTGCAGTTTCATTTGTTGCAATTATTTGAGAGTTATATACAGTATTGTCCACCATAAACTTGACATCAAATTTGTAGGTTATATCTGCCACAAAAGTTGTATTAGACAAGATTTTGTAGGTGGTTAAATCTACAATGATACCATTGACTTTCCAGCCTTTAAATACTTTGTAATCTGTATTAGTAATAGACACATTTTTAGCAAGTTCGCCATTTCTAATAGTTTGAGTAGATTTGGTTTCATTTTCGTAAACGAAAGTAACTGTATGAAGTTTTGTAAATACTGCGATATATGTTGTATTTTCTGTTACTGGTTTTGTTGCAATATCGCTTATTACATTAACGCCATTTAGCGACCAACCATCAAACTCATAGCCTTCTTTTGTTGGATTAGAAGGAAGGGTTGCATAGTTGTCTTTGATAATAATTTGACTACTTACAATCTCATTCTCTACCTTGAATTTAACATCAAACTTATAAGTTATATCTGCTACAATTTTTGTATTAGTAGTAATTGTAAAAGTATTCAAATCAATAGCTTGTCCGTTGACTTTCCAACCATTGAAAATTTTGTATTCAGTGCTTGTTGGAGTAACAACAGATAGTTTTGAACCTTTATTCACAATTTGAATGTTATACACGCTACCATCAAACTCGAAAGTTGCAACTACTTGCTCTGTATTTTCAAGTTGAGCAATGTATGCTTCATAGTAGGCAATACTTTTTTGCAATTCAGAGATTTTGCTATTTAGAGCATTGATCTTGCTGGTATAGTTTTGAGAGTTCTCAGTCATTTCACTAATTTGAGCATTTAGACTAGATATTTGATTATTAAGACTTGTAATAGTGTCTAAGTTCATCTTATTAGTGGTTTGTAATTGACTAACAGTATTTTGAAGATTAGTGATTTGTGTGTTAAGATTTGCAATTTGTTCACTTTTATCTTCGCTACTATTAGTTAGATTTTTTACTTGCGATTGTAGGTTGGTGATTTGATTATTCAAGTCAGCTATAGTAGATTCATTCGTTTCTTTAATACTTGTTAAGTTATCTACTTGTGCTTGAAGATTTGTCTTTTGAGTAGTCAAGTTTTTAACTTGTGTGCTGTAATTTGCATTTTCATTCGATAGTTTGTTAATTTCTTCATTCAAAGTTGTAACTTGAACATAGTAATCATCAACCAAAGATTTGTAATACTCGTATTTTGTAGTTAGTTCGCTTTCAGATTTATTTCCGTCAGCATAACCATCATCATACGCTTTTTGCACATCTTCTTGTGTGTAATATTTATTGTTGTTTACAGTGCCGGTTATAGCAGGCCAATAGCAATAGATTAAAATACCTACAACTGCAACAATTAAAATTGAGCCAACCGAAACTAATGTCTTGCCAAGTCTTCCCATATTAACCTCGTTCAACGACTTTTAGCACAGCACCATTTATTTCCATATAGGTAGTAAGATATGCCACACTGTCGTTTTCATTTTTAGTTGTTATGGTAACTTTGGTTTGACTAGCGTAATATTCTATAACTACATTAAGTTTTGCAGTTGTAGCCTTTGTGCCATCTAGGTTATAGAAAGACAAGGTTATATCTCCGCTAATTTTTCCATTAGTAAGGACTATATTATTTGCTGGTTGGCTATTGAAAAGTAGCAAATAATTTTTGTCTTTACCATCAAATTGAATTGGCTCGAATACCGATATGTTAGTAAAATTAACATAATCTTCTGTATCAAATTCGATTGAGCCATAATCAAATTTAGATATTTCTTCGTAATCATTCTTTGTTTCAATCGTTATTGCAGTTCCAAATTCTTGGCTCTTTTTATTGAACATATCTACAAGTTCAATCGAGCAGAATACTCCAACTACAATGAGAACAAAACAAATTATATAGTGATACCATTTCATAAGTTCACCCCCGAATTAACATTTATAATGTTTATATTTTCTGTGTTTATTGCAGTAATTCCAGTGTCTTTTAGTGAACCAACGAGTAATTTGAAATCTCTTTGAGAATTGCATTTTATAGTCAAAGAATTAACTTTTATTCCATAAAGTGCGTAGTAATCAAAGCCTAAAACATTGATGTCTTTAATGTTTGAAACATTGAAAGTAATGTTGACTTCAATATTTTCAAAGTTCTTAATTTCGTTGATTTTTTCAGTAGCAAGAGAGTAATAGAAACCACTATCAGAAACCAAATATCTGCCTACAAAATCATTTTCGGTTAGGTTGTATTCAGTTTTAACTCTCCAATAGTCCACATTATCACTAATGCCACTAATATTGAAGTTACTATCTCCAGCAACAGACTTAAACATAGATTGTTTAGCCCAAACCATTCCACGATTATCGAAATGTGTTTCCATTGTAAAATAACTATTTTTTAATGTGTTAACGCCTAGTGGTTCACCATCAATTTTGCCATTTTCATCTACACCATAAATGTGCAAGAAATCGCCCAAATCAATAAGTGAAATGACGCTATCACCAGTACCATTACTGCAAGATTTTAAGATTTGTCCGACTTTTGTTAACAAATCTTCAAAAGTATATTTGTAGGTTGTTGTTTCAACTGTATAAGCCTTTTCTTTGTAGTTATATCCAGTAAATAGACCTGCGAAAGTATGACCAACAGCTTTTAAGAAACTAAACCTTTTTGTAGTGATATCGTAAGTTCCATCTAGTGCAACTGCATAGGTTTCGCCATCAATATCAATTATCATTTTATCGCCCCATTTATACTCGTGTCCTGTTTCAAATGAAGTTCCACTATAACGATTGTATTGATACAATTTGGTTTCGTTATTTGCTGTAACTAATTGAAATCCACGAGAATAAATAGCTTGTTTTGCAATACCGCTATAACAATTAAATAGAAGTTCAACAACTTCATAGCCTTTGCCATTTTTATTAGAGTAGTA
>CALDLU010000035.1:0-4536 GCA_937915245.1 uncultured Clostridia bacterium
TACGTTTGGAGATAATTCAAATATCACATATGTAATTGAAAATAGTTTGGTTAAACAAATTATTATTAATTGTTATATTACAACTTTATCAAGTGTTGAATATGATTATAACTTGGCTGATGGAGAAACCATTGAAAACAAAGTTACATCAACAAAATTTGCATATGCAAAATCTATTAGATATAGTATTGATAACTATAATGCAAAATTCCCAATCCCAACAAGAGAAGGATTTGATTTTGTTGCTTGGACAAATGGAACATCAAATGTTACATATTTAACAATATGGGACAAAAAATATACAAAATTAACAGCAGTATGGCAATTACAAGATATTGAAGTTGATCATGATAACATTAAAGACAATTTCATTTATGATGGATTAAGACATCAATATTCATTCACGATTGCAAATTCAAATGCAAAAGCTATTGAATATACTTACAAGTGGGTAAATACAGCACAAGTAAGTGGAGAGTTTGCAAATTCAACTTTAAGAGTTAAAAATGTTAAGAATAGTGGCATTTATACATTAACAATTACAGCAACAAACAGTGGCGTTTCAAAAACATTAACACGAGAAGTTAATGTTACAATCACTCCATTTGAATTGCTTACAGTAAATATTGATATTTCAAAACAATACGATAAGTCTGCTGATATTTCAACAATGATACTTCAAGGTGCATTGTCTGAAAAGATTTATATAACAGGTAGTTATTATAGCAGAAATGCAGGTTCGCTTTTAAATAAATCAACTCTTGCTTACATAGTAAAAGATGGAGATTTGACAGTTGACAGCATTTATAACGATAACTATAGCATTGATTTAACAAAAGTTAATGACCAAAGTAAGATTATTCCAAAAGAAATTTCAATTTCATTTGATGACAACTCAAAAGTTTATGATAAAACACCATTAACAGCAACAGGGAATTTTAATGATGGAATTATTAGTTTTAGTTATACAATTAAAACTGCAAAATTGGTTAATGAAACATTGGTTGAATGTGGTGATGTTGGTATATATAATCAAAACAACAATAATTTGTTAATTGAAATTGAAAATGATTTGTTGTCTAACTTTAATTTTACAATATCAGGAACACTTACAATAAATTATAAAACTTTGCTCAACAGTGATGTTGAATGGGTTGGAGATAAAAATGTTGTATTCGATGGAAAAACTCATACACTTGTACTTTCAGATGAATTTAAAGATGCGATCGAAAGTTATAAATATGAAAAGAATAGTGTAACTTTGACATCATTGCCAATAACAGTTGGTGAATATACAGTTACTGCAATATTCAAAGAAAATAGTGGTTATGATGTTCAAGAAGTTATACAAACAACATTAATAATTTCTCAAAGAGTTTTGAATGTTACTTATGATTCTTCAAAAGGCAAAATTGAAAAAGTTTATGATGCAACAGATGTTGTAACAATAGGCATTGAAGAATTTAATATTGAAACAATAGTTAGTGGATTTGAACCGACCTTTGTTTATAATTACAGAACAGTTAATGCAGGAGATAATGTTGCTATTGATATTTCTTTGGAAGAAAATAACGAGATTAACTCTAACTATGTATTAGCTTTCCCAAACGGTGCAATATATGGAAAAATAAATAAAGCATTAGTAAATTTAACTATTACTGATGTTTCAAAACAATATGATGGAACAAACAGATTTGAAATTGATGCAAAAGATATACAAGCAACAGGACTTGTTCAAGGGGAAAATGTTGGTGGAAGTGTTGTATTTATTGCAAAAGATGTTGCAAAATACAATAACCAAAACAGTTCACTTGATATAATAACAAGCGACTTAACTTTTGGTGGTGTGATATTTAGCACAAATTATGAAATACAATCATTTGTTTACGATATTGAAATCACAAAAGCAGACCTTATACTTGCATGCAGTCCAAGAACTCCATACACATATAGTGGTGAAGTAATTGAAATAGCATATGATTTATCAAGAAGTGATAATCTAAGAAATGCAAGCTTGCCAACTGAACTTGTGAAAGTTTATTACATTAAAAATGGTGAAACATATAATCAAATTAATTATCAACCTTTGCAAGTAGGTAATTATCAAATTGAATTTAAGTTATCTAGCGAAGATGAAGTTAATTATAAAATTATATCAACTCAAACAAAATTTAATTACGCAATAACACAAAAAGATTTGTCAATAAAATTCAGGATTGAATTTGAATACACTGGCGAAAATGCTGTATACAAAGCAGATAAAGTAAAAAATGATATTTATATTTTATCAAAAGAAATAGACAACAATACTTTGGGTATTGGAGATAGTATTTCTTGGAATTTTGTTACAACAGGCAAAGATTGTGGAACTTACTATATTGCTCAAGATGAATTTGTTGACCCAGCAGAAATAATAATTTATAAAGGTGATGAAGATTACACTCATAACTATAATATTATTATCAATGTTGAAGCACAAATTGTTATAAAACAAGCAAGCATAGATAGAAGTCAAATCTCTATTTCAAGTAATGGTGCAGTTTACAATGCAAAATCTCACACTTTGACATTTAGCGCTAATGGTAACAAAGAAAACTTTACATACAAATCAATAAAGAGAGATGAAGTTTTAATTCAAGGTGCAGAAAATATTAAATATGCAGGTGAATATTCTCTTGAAATTGAACTTTATAACTATAAAATTTCAAACAATAAACCATTTATTTATACAATATCCAAAAAAGATGTTGATTTGGAATTATTTGATATTTCAAAAGTTTATGATGGTACAAACATTGTTGAACAAGATGACTATAAGTTTAAAGATGATGTAAATATTTGTGAAGAAGATATTTATAGTGTTTATATCGTTGCAACATATGAAGATAAAAACATAGGAGAAAAGAAAAAGGTTAAATTTGTACTCCAAAGTGCATCATCTCTTATGCAAAATTCATATAATCTTTTAACAACAACTGGTTATGGAGATATAACTCCATTAGATAAAGTTTTAACATTAAGAACAAGCAAATATTCTGTTTTCTATAATGGAAATAATGTTGAAATTAATATATCAAACTTTGCACCAAGTGAACTTGTTAATAGAGAAATTATCAGTGGAATAATTAGATTAAATATCAAAAATGTTGGCGAATATGATATAGCAAGTCTTGATGTAAGTGATATAGATATATCAAACTTAAAAATTACAGATGCTTATGGGGAAAGCGTAAATGTAAGCAACTATTCATTAAGTTTTGCAGGAACAGTTGAAATTAAACATGCTTTGGTATCTGTTAATGTTAAAAACTTGCAATTTGTTTATAATGCAAAAATGCAAACACCAACATTTGAACATTCAATTTATAATGAAAGTGGTGAACTTGTAGATGATTTTGAATACAATGTTGAGTATTTGCAAAATAATATTAGTGTTGACCCAATAAATGCTGGCGAATACATTATTAAAATAATTTTAAGTGATGATAGCAATTATAAATTTGTAAGACTTGATAATGGTCAAGTTATTCCACAAAAAGAATTAACTTTTGTTAATACACTCAATATTGCAAAGAGAAAAATTGCAATTAATGTTAGTGATACAATAAACAAAAGATATAAGTATGGAATTAACGCAACATACCAAGTTGAAGCAAAAGATATTCTTGACCCAACACTTGAAAAAACTGAAGGCTTGCTTTCAATTCATAAATTGATTGCAACACTTTCAACAAATGATAGCATTGCAAAAACATATCAAGTTAATGGACTTTCAGGAGATTTGATATTTGACACATCAAGTGAAATTTATATTAAATCATTAGCAATAAATGAAGCAGATGCTGATGTTACAGCAAACTACAGTATTGAAGGTTTAACCTGTACAATCATTATATCAAACACAAGTGAAGAATTTGATACTGATGCTTTGGAAACACTTATATATGACGGCACAGATAAATTTGCTAGTGGAGAATTTTATGTAATATTCCTAATCAGTGGAATTGAAAATAGATTTGATATTAACAATAACTCATATAATGGTGAAACTGTAATAAGTGAACTTACTTATAACGGAACATCAACTGACAAAATTATTAATGCTGGTAGTTATAGCGTAAGATTAAAAATATCTATTGAAGGCTTTAGTCCTATTGATACAATATTTGAATTTAATGTAAAACAAAAAGAAATATCTATTGTTGATTGTAATATATCAAAAGAATACGATAATTCAAGCGATGTTTTAGGAAACTTAACATCACAAGACATTTGTTATAAGAATGGTATAAAAGATGATGTTGTAATTGTTGGAACATACTATAACGAACAGGGCGAAATTGTTCAAACAGTTGGTAAAGATTATATCATTAAATTTACTATCTCTGGACAAGACAGCAGTAACTATACAATAGATTCATTAAGTTTGAAAGGTGAAATTGTTGCAAGAAAGATTATTTTACAAATTCAAGATGGATATACATTAACATTTAATAATGAAATTCAATATGTTGATTTTGATAATCTTGAAATTGT
>CALDLU010000036.1:0-6457 GCA_937915245.1 uncultured Clostridia bacterium
ACGATAAAGATACAGAAAATGTGCATTGTCATATTGTTATACAACATAAAAATTAAATTGAGTTTGACCACCTTAAAAAGCTCATACCTTATGGAGATATTGAGAAACAAAGAGGTAGTAATAAAGAGTGCTATGAGTATTGTTTACATATAGATAAAAAATCACAGGAAACTGAAAAAACTCAATATGATGATAGTTGTATAAAAACAAATATTGAAGATATTGAAGTTTGGAAAAAGTTAGACAATAAACTTGGTGCAAGAAACAATTTAATTCAATTTGTTGAAGATATAAAAAATGGTGCTGATAAATATGAGTTGATGGATAACTATCCTACACAATATGTTAGATATTCAAATTCATTTCAAAAGATACAACAAGAACTTTTAGAAAAGCAAGGTGCTGAAACTTTTAGAAAACCAGAAGTGAGATATATATATGGTTCAACAGGTGTTGGAAAAACAAGATATGTAATGGAAAAGTATGGTTATCAAAAGGTATTTCGTGTAACTAAATATTCTAAAGGTTTATTTGATAGTTATAACAATCAAGATGTTATACTTTTTGATGAATTTCGTTCTTCAATACCAATAACAAAAATGTTGGTATATTTAGATGGATATCCTGTTACACTTCCTTGCAGATACTATAACAAGCAAGCATTGTTTACAAAGGTTTATATAATATCAAACATTTCGCTACAAGAACAATACAAAAATATTCAAGTTGAAGAACCGAAAACTTATGATGCTTTACTACGTAGAATAACAGCAGTTTATAACTTTGACAAATCAAAAGATATTCCAATAACTCACGATGCAAGATTGATACCTATTGATGTTGATATTAGAGATATTTTTTGAAAATATATTTTTTCGGAGTGCAAATTACTGTTTTATATGATATAATAAATTATATATTTCAACAAAAACGATAAAATGTAAACTGCCAGTTGACATATTTCAAATTAAAGTTGGTTGATGATTTTGCAAGAATAATGTAAACTTTAATTGTCAATTAAAGGAGGCAAAATGAAAATAAGTGAAAAAATCGCAATTTTAAGAAAACGATTCGGCTATTCACAGGAAGATTTAGCAAATGAACTTGATATATCTAGGCAATCAATTTATAAATGGGAAACTGATAATTCAACACCTGATTTAGATAATATCAAAAAAATGGCAAATCTTTTTAATGTTTCTTTTGACAAATTATTAGATGATAACATTGATATTACTGTTGAAGAAACTGTTCTTAAAAAAGAATATATTTCAACAAAAAAGAAGGAATATAGAAATGTTTTTGCAACGAATAATAAGTTAAGTTATAATCAAGCTGAAATTGATCATGGCTACCCAGAATCAAGAAAAAGAAAAAATCTAGATAGTGAAATTATTTACAATGATAATATTTCGAAGATGAAAAAAGATTTATCTGATTATGGAGCTGAATCTTTTATACCATTACAAAATGATTTAGCAGGTTGCTTTTTTCAAAACACAAAGAATAAAACTTTTGGATTTTATTTTAATGGTTCAATTCAATTTGTATGTCCTTACGAAAATTATATTGGTTCAAATATTTCTAACTCTGGAAATGAAATGACTTACGATAGACAGTTAATGTTGGGTGCTGGTTTCGGTAGGGGTGGATTAAATAGTATTGGTGTTGGTTCAATGCCAAGACCTGTATTAAATAAACCATCATCATATTATCTTAATATTCAGTATTTTGATAAAGAAGGTGAAACAAAAGAATATAGGTTATCACTAAATTGTATGAGAACTTATGCTATTCTTGAATATAATAATGTTAATGAAGCAAAAGCATTTAATGATATTACATCTGATTTTACAAATAGAAAATTAAATGATATTTATAGTAAATTAAACAGTTTGCCTGCTATTGCAGAAAAAATATATAGTGGTGAGATTTCTGTTGATGAGTTAGATGTTAATATGTTAACTTCAAAATATAAGCAAACAGTCAAAAAACAAAATAAGTATGTTAAATCTATTTCTGAACAGGCAGATACTGAAAATAAGCAAAGGGAAAAACGAAATTGGATTATTGTTGGTGTAATAGCTGGTATTATTGCTATTATTCTTGCTATTTCTGGCATTTCAAATGCGATTGAACAACACAAATTGGATGTAAAAGATCAACAAACTGCACACGCTGTTGTTTTAATGATTGATGATATAGGTGAAGTTACTCTTGAAGATAAGACATTGTTAAACAATATTGAAGTATCATATGGCAAATTGACTGATAAACAAAAAAAATATGTAAGTAATTATTCAGTTTATTTAACTGCAAAAAATCAATACAATGTTTTATATAAAGCATATATGGAAGAATATACTGCTGACGATCCAACAAGGAATATAACACTCGCTGACTTAAAAGGAACATGGGATACATTAAACTATACGATATATATTGCTGATTTTGCAAATGGCTCATCTGTTTGGTATAGAACTTATAATAAACAAACGGGTTCTTATGGTATTGGTGGTGGTGTTGCTTTAAATCTTCCATCTTCAACTATTGGTGAATATGATTGTCTAACACAAACAAAATCTGGAAAATTATATAGTTGGAACAATGGAATAATGAGTGAATGGGTAGATTACACTATAAAAATCAATTCTAATGGTGATTATGTTATGACTCTTAAAGGTTGGACATTTACAAAGTTATAATGGACAATTTGTTTCTTTATTATTGAAAAGACAAAAAATATTGTATAATATTATTAGTGAATTATAAGAAATAACAACTTATGAAAAAATTTGGTTGTTTTGTTACGATGATTTTATTGGTATTCTGTGTTTTTATATTTACAGATTGCACCAAAACATTCATGTAAAAAGAAAAACTGCACGCATTTCTCATTTTCACGAGGGTGTGTACAGTTTCACTTGTGGCGGGATTGACGCCAACACTTGCGTCATAAGTAGGTATAATCAAAGTTTTATATTAAATATAAAAATTTAAAATGAACATTTATTTAATACAAAATACTACATATAAAGGAATGGACTTAATATTATTTTCGAATCCAAAATTTTTAGATGAAATTCGAATTGAATATTCAGGAGAATACTTGTTGACATATTCATTTAAACTTCTAGATCTTGTATTATCGCTAGATTTAACTTCAATAGGAATAATATTTACGCCAAGTCTAGTGATGAAATCTATTTCCGCAGTATTTCCACTAGTCCAATAGAAACAACTATGTTTATTTATGATAAGTTGATTGTTGACATAATTTTCTGTAAGTCCGCCTTTAAAGTCATTAAATTCAGGATTGTCAAATAAGACACCATCAATTAAAATATCTTGGCTGGCAGAACATAAGCCAACATCATTCATATAAAACTTAAAGTCATCTAATGATTTGTATGAGTTTAGAGGTAGTTTTATTTGTTCAAGTCTATATAATTGATGTGCAACTCCAGCTAAACAAAGCCATTCAATTGCATTTGCGAATTCATTTGCTCGACCCCCGCTTTTAATTAAAGCATATTTAAACTTTTTATTTTCTTTGGCAAGTTGTGTGCTGATGTTTTTGTAAACTAATTTGGTTTTTGGTATTTCAGATTTCTTGTTGTATTTACCCATATCATTAAAATATGAGTCTAAGATTGATTGCTGTTTTATTTTAACTAAGTCATAATTTTTATTTTTTAAAAATTCTTCAACGACTTCAGGCATTCCACCAACATATAAGTAATTTTTATATAGTTCAATAGCTTGTTCGTGGAAAGGTTGTTCTAAAGGCTTATTAGATTCAAAGCAATTTTTAATTTCTTCAATAAGAAATTTGTTGTCACTGGACATTAAGAATTCTTCAAAGTCCATAGGATACATATTTAAAAATTCAACTTTGCGCCAACGGGGAATGAGAACTTTTGTTTATGGATAGAAACTCCAAGTAGTGAACCCATTGCAATAAGATGATATTCGTTGGCTTCTTTACAAAAGTATTTAAGAGAAGTAAGAGTTTCAGGACATGCTTGAATTTCGTCAAAAATAATTAAAGTGTGACAGGGTATTATTTCTTTTCTTTTATAGTTACCTAATTTTTTTGGTATGTTTTGAGGGACTAAGTCTGTAAAAAAGTCTTTTAATCCTGGTTCCTTTTCAAAGTTGCAATAAACAACATTGGCATAGTTTTCTGCACCGAATAAATTTACTATATATATTTCTCCAACTTGTCTAGCACCTTGCAAAACCAATGGTTTTCTATCTTCAGAATTCTTCCATCTTAATAAATCTTGATAAATTTTTCTTTCCATAATAACTCATTATGATAAATGTATTAATACCACACCAAAACAATAAAATTAACCAAATTTACATTTTTCCACACTTAATATTTATAAAATTTACATTTTTTCATAGATAAGTATAAAAGATTATAAAATCATTGTGTTAAGATTATTATTTTTTGAGTTAATAAGCGAGATAATTTACTAATTTATTGTTGAGTTAGACAAATCTAGGTTGATTAGTCTGGGAATAATTACAATAAAACTAGTTTAACTTAATATTCGATAAAATGCTAATATACTATGACTTGGTACTTTTGAATTTAATAATGCTACAAACGACCTAATATAATTACTATATTGTGAGGTAGGCGAAGAAATTCTATAAAAATCCAAATGGAAATCCCGAATAAGTCAAAATGGAATACGATGCACTAAAACGCAAGGATATGTTCAAAGAAATTACCGAAATCGCCTTCAACACCTTCGTAGCCTATCGACACCTCATCGCCATAGCTATAACCTTCGAAAACGACAATTACCACACTACCGACCACTTCCTCAAAAAGTATGGATTGTTTTAATAAAATATCATTTAATGCCTTTAAAGGATATTTTACTATACAAAATTTGTTCGGGCGAATTATGTCGAATATATGGAAAATTTTAAGAAGTATGATATAATAAAAATATTAGAGGAGAGGGTATGGATAAAAATAATAAACAACAATCTGTAACTGAAATGTATTTATTAGATATGGACTTAAAGACAGTCAAAGACATTGGCAAAAAGTTAGATTCAATAATAAATGTCTTTAAAAAAATTTATTATTCCGGTAGAGTGATAGACAACTTGGATGTTTCATATAATCATGCAAAAAACACGTTAATAAATGTCATTATTGAAAATAAACTTGAAAACGAAAAAGAATGGGATATAATACAAAATAATTTTGTAATTAAGGCAGGCCAATTATTTAATGAAGAAATGTTAAATAATGTGATTGAGAATTTGGAGAAATTAAAAATTAAAGCATTAATTACTTCAAGAGATAACAATTTTGAATTTTTTCAAATGTTACATCCTCAAATAACTGAAGTGAGTAAAAGTTCGTTTGAATCTGGTTGTTATGCTGATTCTGTGGAAAGTGCATGTAAAGCTATTAATGAAAGATTAAAAAGAATTTGTAAAAGGGTCAAAGGGATTAACCTTGATGGAGATTCCTTATTTACCACATCTTTTAGTGCAAATGATCCAATAATAAAATTAGATAAAGACATATCTACACCTTCTGGTAAAAATATTCAGAAGGGTTATATGTTTATTTTTCAAGGGTTATGGTCTGCGATTCGTGATCCTAAAGCTCATGAAAATTTAAAGATTATAAAAAGGGAAGCAATTGAAAAGTTGTATCTTGCAAGTTTGTTAATGCATAAAATTGATGATGGCTTGAAGATTTCAAACATAACAGAAGAGTAAGGAGTGTGAGAAAATGAAAAGTAGTTTTGTAGTATTGGGAGATTTACATATAAAAGACAATCAATGGATAAAGCGAAACATAATAGAAGGTGTCGTTAATGCTTTATACAAATCTAAAGATATTGATGAAATTGGTCTAATTATAGCTGGAGATTTATCTTACTCTGGTCAAGCTAATGAATATAAGAGAGTTGGTATTTTGCTATCTCAAATAACAAAATGTATAAGAGCAAAATTTGATCGAGATAAGCCAATTCCTATATATATGGTTCCTGGTAATCATGATATAAATTTTGAAGGAGGCACAAGAGATAGAGAACTCGTATTGGATATTATCAATGATCCTTATATAGATGAAAAAGTGGAGCAAGAATTATTAAGATTTGAAAATTTCTATTCAATCGCCAAATTTAATAGATGTTTTACAAGAGATCCATTGGTCGATATTAGAAAGTTTAAGGTGAATTTTGAAACCATTCAAATGAATCTTATTAATAGTGAGTTGTTTTCTACAATGAGAGATAAAAATGGTGATGATGATAAAGGAATTCATTATTTCCCGGAAGAAAAATTATCGATGCTCAATAAAAAGAAATCTTCTAAATACTCAATAACTATAATGCATAGAAGTCCAGATTGGTTTGAGTATAACTCAATGAAAAAATTAAAAAGTAAAATTACAAAGAATTCTAATATC
>CALDLU010000037.1:0-4332 GCA_937915245.1 uncultured Clostridia bacterium
AAAGGAAGATGGGTTCATAACAAAAGAAGAATTAAGACAATTCTTGATTGTGTTAAATCCACTTGCACCACATATTACAAGTGAAATATATGAAAGAGTATTTAATGCAGATATTCTTGATGCAAAATTCCCAGAATATGATGAATCAAAAACAGTGAAAGATGAAATCAATTTCCCTGTCCAAATAAATGGAAAAATGAAAGGAACAATTTTGGTATCAAGAAATATTAATCAAGAGCAAATGCTTGAAAAAATAAAGGCAGATGCCAGATTTTCTGCAATCGACTTATCAAACCCTAAAAAAGTTATATTTATTCCATGTAAAATTATCAACATAATTATATAATGCATATTGACAAAAATATCTGTTTTTAATATAATAAAGTTAGATTAATTGAAAAAATTGTGAGATTTTGAAAATATGGACAATTATTATAATTTAAGATTTGATTACATTAAAGATAGTTGTAAAGACTATGTTTTAAAAATGTTAGAAAAGATTAAAAATTTTTCTTTAGAAACTTACACTCACAGCATTGATGTTGCAAACAAATCTGTAATTTTGGGTAAAAGATTAAAATTAAGCAAACAAGACTTAATCAAGCTGTACACAGCAGGGCTTATGCACGATGTTGGAAAAATTGATTTAGATATAAACTTACTAGAAAAACCAAAATGTACAAAAGATGAACTTGAACAAATTAAGTTAGGGCATATTGCTGGTACAAAAAAATATCTTGAAGGTAATATTGATGATGATATATTCAAAATTGCATATCATCATCATGAAAAACTTAATGGAACAGGTTATCCACAAGGTTTAAAAGGTGAAGAAATTTCAAAGTTAGATAGAATTTTACAAATTTGTGATATTACAAGTGCTTTATCTATGCAAAGGTCATATAGACCAAAATTAGAAGGTAACACAATAGACAGAATTTTGGATAATTGGGTAAATGTTGGTGAACTTGATAAGTTTTATGTTGACTTGGCAAAAGAACTCTTTATTAATATTGATAATGAAAAAATACAATAGGATTTTCCTATTGTATTTTTGGTGCCGATGGACGGACTCGAACCGTCATGAAGTTGCCCTCGCAAGATTTTGAGTCTTGTGCGTCTACCATTTCGCCACATCGGCTTATTAAATTCTTATGTATAATATCATAAAAATAGTTTTATTGCAACTGCTTTTATAAAAAAAGTAGCAATCAATTTTTGTTGGTTGCTATTTTTATAATCTAGCACTGTTTGCACTGATTGTATATTTTACATCATAATGTTTAAATATATCTTTAATGGTTTTGCTTGTTGATTTATGTTTTGAAAATATATCAACAACTTTATAATCTTTCCAACTTGTTTCATAAGCAATGAAATCAATATCATTATCTTTTAAATCTTTTTTAAAGTCAGATAAATTTTCAGTTGGAACTGTTACTGTAATTTTCCAAAGTTGTTCTTTTCTTAATTTTTCAGTTATCCAAAGACCAACATAAACGCCAACAAGGTTGCAAATAACGGTTACAATAACAGCTATGTACAATTCAACATCAGCAATGGCTTTTATGATAAAAGTGTTAAAGCCATAGTTAATTGCACTAAAAATTGATGCAACAATTTTTGTTCCTTTAATAGTAACAACGCTTTTTATGGTTGACAAAATTACATTAACGAGTTGGCATAAAATAAACAATCCGATAAATAATAATTCGTTCATTTTTTCTCCTTTTAATTCATTTCGTAGCGGAAATATTATCATATTTTTTGACAAATTTCAATAGTTTTTTTAGACTTTTTTTATTTATATTTTTAATATATTTTTTTGATTTTTATTATTTTTTGTGATAACATTAAATGAAAGGAAAAATTATGCTCACATACGAAAAAATTTGTGATATGTTTTTAACATATAGAATTAAATTAAAAAAAATAACAGAAGAAATAAATGAATATCTTTTACCATATGATATATCTATGCAACACGCAGTTTATATTATGGCATTATCTTGTTATGGAGATATGACAATTAAAGAAATGAATGTAAATGTAGACAACGATGGAGCAATAACAACAAGAGTGGTAAAAAAACTTAAAAAAGAAGGATATGTAAAAAAATTAGGAAAAACTATTAAGAAATATAAAATTTCATTAACAGAGAAAGGACATATGCTTTCAAAAGAAATTTTAAGTGCATTTAATAAAGCCAAAAAGGTGCATTTGGGAAAACTTACTCAAGAAGATTTTGTAACTTTAAGTATGCTTGCTGATAAATTGCAATAGGAGAGATACATGGGATTTTTAAATGGATTGATGAAATCACTAGGGTTTGAAAGTGATTCAAAAAAACAAAACACAAAACAAGAAGAAGAAAAAGAAATAGTAACAAATAAGGCAGAATATGATTTGACAAACATTTCTCAAAATGAAGATATAAAAGAGTTTAGACCACAAACACAAGTCGAAATTCAAGATATAGTAAATTTGCTTAAGAATGATGAAGTCGTTTGTGTAAATTTACAAGATTTTGACAAGGCAAACTATACAAGAGCTTTGGACTTTTTGAGTGGTGCGATATATGTATTGAATGGAAAAATAAAGAGGAATGGTGATAAAACTTTTATTTTTTATCCAAATGTGAGTGAAGAGTGAAAAATTCAAGAATTTACAAAATAAAATATGGACTTATAACAACATTAATACTTGCTGTTTGTATTTTTCTTGACCAACATTCAAAGATACTAACTGACCACAAAACAGTTGAGCTTTTGGGAGATTTTTTACGCTTTGAGTCTGTTCATAATATTGGTGCAGCATATGGAATATTTGCAGGTAAAACAATAGGTCTTATAATTGTAACATCTTTGGTTCTTATTGGACTTATTGTGTTTAATTGGTTTTACAAAAAAAAGTCAATTTTGTACTGCTTTGCAATGGGTTTAATATTTGGTGGGGCAGTTGGAAATTTGATTGATAGAATCTTTTTGGGATATGTTCGTGATTTTATCCGTATGAACATTTTTAGTTTCACTTTTAATTTTGCTGATGCTTGCTTGTGTGTTGGTGTTGCTTTGCTTGCTATTCATATTTTGTTTTTTGATGCAAAGATTTTTTCAAAGAAAAAGGACAAAGACAATGGAGAAAAATAAAATTGTAGCAACAATAGAAGATAAAAACAAACGCCTTGATATTTTTGTTTGTGAAAAAATGCCAGAACTTACTCGTTCATATGTAAAAACTCTTATAGAACATGGAAATATTTTGCTTAATGGGAAAATGGTCAAAAGTGGTGAAAAGTTAAGAGAAAATGATGAAATTATTATTGAACAAATAACTCCAAAAACACTTGATTTAAGCCCAGAAAATATTGATATTAACATAATATATGAAGATGATGATTTTGCAGTTATAAATAAGCCACAAGGACTTGTTGTTCACCCAGCAAACGGTAATGAAAGTGGAACATTAGTCAATGCTTTACTTTATCACTTAAAAAATTTAAGCACCATAAATGGAGTGGTTCGCCCAGGTATTGTTCATAGAATTGATAAAGATACATCTGGACTTTTGCTCATAGCAAAAAATGATAAAGCACATTTGAATTTATCAAAACAAATTGAAACAAAAAATTGTCATAGGCATTATTTGGCTCTTTGCGTTGGTAACTTTAAAGATGATTATGGCACAATAACAACACATATAGATAGAAGTAAAAAAGATAGAAAACAAATGGCAGTGTGTCCAGACACAGAAGGAAAGATTGCCATCACACATTATATTGTCAAAGAAAGATTTGGAGATTACACATTGGTTGAGTTCGTTTTGGACACAGGTAGAACACATCAAATTCGTGTACATTCCAAGTTTATACATCATCCAATAGTAGGTGATAAAACATATGGTGTGAAAGATAAATTTAAACTTGATGGACAACTTTTGCACGCATATAAAATTGAATTAAATCGCCCTAGTGATAACAAAAGAGTTGAGTTTACTTGTCCACTCCCTGACTATTTTGAAGATGTTTTGGATAAACTACGCAAAAAAGTTGCAAAAAGTTAAAAAAAATAATAATATAGTAAAGTAAATTAAAAAGGAGCAAGATTTATGAAAAAGTTTATGAGTATGTTGGCATTCCTTGGACTTTGTATGGTTGCTTTTGCATTACTCCTTGCAAGATTATTGGGAGTTTTTGGTGTTACAGCAAGTGTAACAGGAATAATACAAAAAGTTGGCGAAATTTTGGCGTACATAGTAACAATGGTATATGCCTTTGGTTTCGTTAAAGGGAAAAGAAGCCCATGGTGGTGGGTAGCATACTGGGTATCAGTT
>CALDLU010000038.1:0-7715 GCA_937915245.1 uncultured Clostridia bacterium
ATATTCTTTCCTATACAAACTAGAAAAATCTATCACAACTGTTCCCAAAGTTACTAACTTCTTGATGTACAGTTTTGAAATATTTTCTGGAGTACAAAATAAAGCATAATCAAATTTTTCTTTAAAAAGATTATCTTCATTAAGTTCTTGAACAACAATATTTTTGTTATTTATCTCAAACACCTTTCCAACAGAATTTTTGCTTGCAAACAAAGATATATCATTTTTGTCAAGTTTATATTCTTTTATCATTTCAATAGTTTTTCTTCCAACAAGACCTGTTGCACCAACGACCACAATTTTCTTTTTCATAAAAAATACTCCATTAATATTAATGAAGTATTCCTAATAATTGTTAAAAAAAGAATGTAAAGACTTAATCTTTACATTCATATAGTTTATTCTTCGTTACCTTTAATATCTTCTTCCAGAACTTCGGCAATACATTCAACTTTTGTTCTGCCATCTTCAATAACTTTGTTATTTGCTCTATGGCAATAATATGTGTCGGTTGAATTATTTGCTGTTTTTGCATAGAAATATACATATTCCCCAGCAATGTCAACAGCACCTTCACCTTGCTTAATGTTTTCCATTAAAGCAACTGTTTGAACCTTTTTATCTTTGTAACTTATTCTATACAAGCCTTTGCTTGTTGAATAATAAACATAATCACCATATATCAATTCAATTTTTGCTTCTTCATCAACAAGTGGAGTTGTTTCTGTGTTTAACATAATTTTTTTGTTATATTCAAAAACATAATTTTCACTATTGATTATAGAAAAGTTTGAAACTGCATCTGTTGTTGTGTTATTTGAAGTTGTTGCTCCAACATATGTTAATTTTTGTTCACCACTTTCAAATGTTGAACCCATTGTATTTGAATAATAGTAAGCAACATTTGAGGTTGTATCCAATTTTTTGTAATATAACTTGTTGTTTTCAAGTGCAACCAAAGTTACTGTTTCTCTGTAATTTCTATCAATTAAATTTGATTCTTTTGTTGATAAATTATATTTATTTAAGTAATTACCAGATGTTATTCCTGCTGTTTTATCATCTTCGCTAATATCAGTCGTGTAATAGAATGTATCAAGATTTCCATAGTTTGTTGGGAAAACAACATCTAAAACATCACTTACAAGAGTTTCAATTTTCCCTAACTTATCACCAATAGTTAATTTGATTATTTTGCTATTATCAAAAACTAATAAATATGGAGTTTCTTCTGTTACCAAGAAAAATTTACCTTGTGTTGTTTCTGTTGAAAGTATTTCTTGTCTGCCTGTTCCATCAAGTTTAATTCTAAACAATGTTGTAAGGTTGAACAAATCTCCACCCTTTTTATCTTTGTGAGCGTTTGGAGATGTAAAATACAAATAGTTTCCAACAATAAACATATTTGAATTATTAAATCCAGAAATTTTTGATGTTACTTTTTCAATGTTTTCAATAAAATCATCATCATCTCTTGTTGTATATCCAAATTTATCTGTTTTTACTCTGTATAAAGCATTTTGCTTTGTTGTGCCATCTTCATTTGCATTGCCAGAAAGCGAACTATAATCAGCAAAGGTGTTTGCATAATAAACATAATCCCCCATCATAACAACACTTCCACCATTTGAACTAACTTCTCCTGTTGGCATATTAAGTTTTGGTGTACAGCCCACTAATACAAAGCATAGGCATAATACAAGTGCTAATACATATTTAATACTTTTTTTCATAAATTATAAATCCTTATAAACTGCTAAATGTTATCATTAAAATTATTTTATGTCAATATTATTCTTCAATAATTGGTTCAAAAACAACTTTAAAATTGTTTGGTTCATTGCTAAACCCTTTTTCTCTTTGATTGTAACTAACTCTTGTTGTTAAAGTTATTGTTGCAAAACTTGCTTGATTTCCAATATCATAAGCATCAAGCTTTTCTATTGTTGTTGCACTATTTGTAATTACTGAATTTGATGTGTTTTCAAATTCGATTGTAACTCTGATTGGAACAAAAGAATAATTGTAAACAACAATTTCATACACTATTGGAGTTGAAACATCAACGAATGACAAACTCTCTGTAATATTCCAAACATTATCTTCTTGGTCAAGCCACTCTTGCGAATCTTCTCCACGCATTGATTCATTGAAATCAACTTTATGAACAAGTCCAAGTGCTTGTCTGTATTCTTCTATTGTTGAATATGAACTTCCTTGTGGTGGAGTTGTTAAATTTGCTTGTTTGCAACCTGAAACTTTGCAATCAAGAGCAACATAAATTGATGATGATGGTTCAAACCCGATTGTGTTTGAAATTGAGAAAGATTGATTCATTTTTGCATAAACATTTATTCCAAAAAGACACACTGCAAAAATAATTATTGCAATAGATGATGTAATAATAAATCTTCTACGCATATGCGCCTCCAACCTTCTCAATTTATAGTAAAACAATAAGTTTTACTACGTACTCAATGTAATTTTAATAAATTAAATAACAATAGTCAAGCAATATGAAATATTTATTCTCTAAATTATTCACCACTTGCTTTATTTTATTACAAAAATACAGAATAATTTAACAAAAAAATATTGAATATTTACTCTCTTTGGTGTATACTAATTTAAGTAAACAAAGGAGAAACAAAATGTTAGAATTTTTAAAAAATTATTGGACTTTGATTGTATGTGCAATTCTTATCATAACAGTTGTTGTTCTTTTAATTGTGTTTAGAGATAAACCTGAAACAAAAGAAAATAATGAAAAAACAACTAACAAAGAAGTTGCAAATGAATCAAACAACGAAGAAGCCAAAGGGCCAGAAACAGTTGAAGAAACAAAAACTGCTCAACCAGAAGAAGTAAAAGAAGAAAATCAAGAAAAGGTTGAAGAAAAACCAAAAAAGAAATCTTCAAAAAAAGCAAAAGCTGAAGCAACAGAAGAAAAAGTTGAAGAAGATAAAAAAGAAGAAGATTCTTTAAAAACAGAAGAAAAAACTGAAACTGTTGAAGAAAATAATGAGCAACCAGTAAAAGAAGAAAAGCCAAAAAAATCAGCAAAAGCAAAAAAAGAAGTTAAAGAAGAACCTGTGGAAGAAAAACCAGAAGTTACCACAGAAGAAACAGAAGAACACACCGAAGAATTATCTACTGAAGAAGAAGAAAAAGTAAGATCTCAAAAATATATGGTAACATATGACAAAGAAAGAAAAGATTGGGTTGTAAAAAAGACTGGCGCTCAAAAAGCATCAAAACGTTGCAAAACAAAAAAAGAAGCAATGGAAATTGTAACAAGACTTGCTGATAACCAAGACCTTAATATTTCTGTTAAAAAGAAAAATGGTAAATTCCAAAAAACAGAAAATGCAACAAGATTGATTAAAAATAACAACAATAATAACAATGAC
Organism: uncultured Clostridia bacterium; assembly: GCA_937915245.1. Taxonomy (GTDB): domain Bacteria; phylum Bacillota; class Clostridia; order Christensenellales; family UBA1242; genus UBA5893. The sequence goes on from CALDLU010000038.1 coordinate 3,411, forward strand.
ACAGATAATCAATAATTACTAATAAAAACAAAAAATTCGCTATTAAATAGCGAATTTTTTTATTAAACTTTAGAAATTTTTATTTTACCAATTTTATAACTTATAATTTGACCATCATTAATTCCACCATGATTTATATCTAAATATAATTTATCATAACTACCTGAATTAAACTCCAACTCTATTGTTGCATTTTTATTATCTTCTATTAAACCTTGAGCCAAAGAGTATGGTTTAAAAGTATTAGTTGTTGATGGAGTACTAAATAACACTGTTGCATAAAAACCATCACCATTTTTTGAAAAGCTTGGAGTTTCATATTCTAATGATATTTTGTAATTTGTATTTTTACTTACATTAAGTGGCAAACACAAATTTTCCCAACCCTGCAAAGTGTTTATTGTAATAGTACTCATTTTTGTATTAAAATCATAAACAATGTTTTGGAATGGATTTCCTGTATAAACAATTTCATTCCATAGATTAAAATCATCAACACTATTTTCTATATACAAATCACCTTTTTTGATTTTTAATGTATAACTAAAATCAATACTTGTTGATATTTTTACATCATCAAGAGAATAAGCTATGATAATATTTCTGTTCTTTTCACCTTTTAAAATTTTGTCTTGATAAAAACACATTTTTGAGAGAACATTATCAAATTTATTTGTTCCATTATATTCAACATTTGCATACATATCTTCTATTGTAGATAAATTCTCTACATTTGCAACAATATAATAAGTATAATATGTTTTACCATCATCATTTTGTCCAAATTTTATTTCAATTCCGTTTGCACTCGCTGTTCCTGAATTTATGAAAGAATTATATGTGCCTTTATCTTGCGATAATGAATATGTAATTTTATCTAGTGATGTTGAACTTAATGTGTTCACATCTTGTTGCAATTCTTCTGCTGTTCTTTTTGTTTCACTTTTAAATACTTTGGTTGTAATTTGAGCATAAACATCTTCTATTTGATAACTGATATTCCCACCAATAGTATATGTTACATCTGTTATAGCAAAAACTCCCACACATAATATTGAGATTGCCAAGCATAGTAATGATATTGACAAAATAAATTTTAGTTTTTTCATTTGTGCCTCACTTTTGTTTAGACTATATTACTTATAAAGTATTATACCCCCCCCAAGCCAGTAAGTAAAGCGTTTTTAATACATTTTTTAAAAAAGAGAAAGTTTTTATACTCTCTCTCTTTTTATTTAATATTTAATTATCATATTACTTTTAATTCAAATTGCTTAAAACAATTTTCCCACTTTCTAATGTTTCTTTAACAAGTATTATCCTTTGATTTCTTGAACCACGAAAATTTAGTGTTAAATCTTTTTCACTCTCAACAAATCTTCCATCAACCAAAACGTCAATATATTTTAACATTTCTTTTGCTGTTTCTGTATTTGCTCTGCTATCACCCAATATTTCTTTGTCTAATGAAAAGCCTGTAAAACACCAAACATCTTTTTGTGGATATTTTTCTTTTACAATTTTTAAAAGATTTAGCAAATCTTTTTGATTTTCTGGTTCAAAGGGTTCACCCCCTAAAAGCGTAAGCCCTTGAATATAATCAAATGATAATGCCTGTAATATTTCATTTATAGTTTCGTTGGTAAATGGTTGACCATAATCAAAATTCCAAGTACAAGGTTGAAAGCAACCTTTACACATATTTCTACACCCAGATACAAATAGAGTTACTCTAACACCTTCGCCATCTGCTATATCTGTTTTTTTTATTACTGAATAATTCATATTATATCCTATAAATGCAATACTCTGTCTTTTATTTCTTGTGTTCTTCCTTGGTTCCAATATTGAGAGCCAATATAACCACAAGTCCTTCTTGCAACATTCATTTTTGATTGGTCTCGATTTTTACATTGTGGACATTCCCAAACAAGTTTACCATCTTCTTCAACAATTTGAATTTCGCCATCAAATCCACACACTTGGCAATAATCACTTTTTGTGTTAAGTTCGGCATACATAATGTTGTCATAGATATATTGCATAACTTTTACAACCGCTTTAACATTGTTTTGCATATTTGGAACTTCAACATAACTTATTGCACCACCAGGGCTTAATTCTTGAAATTCGCTTTCAAGTTTTAATTTATTAAATGCATCAATAGGTTCGGTTACATGAACATGATATGAATTTGTTATATAGTTCTTATCTGTAATTCCTTCAATAATGCCAAATCTTTTTTGCAAACATTTTGCAAATTTATATGTTGTGCTTTCAAGTGGTGTGCCGTAAAGTGAATAATCAATATTTTCTGCATCTTTCCATTTTTTTGTATATTCGTTAAGTTTACGCATAATTTCAAGTCCAAGTTCTTTGCCTTCTTGTTCTGTTAATTTTTTGCCAGAAAGTGCATAAACTGTTTCCCAAAGTCCTGCATAACCAAGAGATAATGTTGAATAACCACCATACAAAAGTTTGTCAATTTTTTCGCCTTTATTAAGTCTTGAAAGTGCACCATATTGCCAAAGTATTGGTGCGATGTCAGACTTTGTGCCTTTAAGTCTTTCATGTCTTAATCTTAATGCTCTGTGGCAAAGTTCCATTCTTTCATCAAATACTTTCCAAAACTTGTTTAAATCTCTATCACTTGAAAGTGCAATATCAATAAGATTTACGGTAACAACACCTTGATTAAATCTTCCATAATATTTTGGCTTGCCATTTTCATCAACATAAGGAGTTAAGAAACTTCTGCAACCCATACAAGTGTAGCAATGTCCCTCACCATTTTTGTCTATTTTTAGTTCAAGCATTTTCTTTTCAGAAATATAGTCAGGAACCATTCTCTTTGCTGTACATTTTGCGGCAAGTTCGGTTAAATAAAAATATGGGGAATCTTCATGAATGTTTTGTTCTTCCAAAACATAAATAAGTTTTGGAAATGCAGGTGTAACATAAACACCTTTTTCGTTTTTAACACCAATTATTCTTTGATTTAACACTTCTTCAATCATAAGTGCCAAATCTTTTTTCTCTTGCTCATTTTTTGCTTCACCAAGATACATAAATATTGTAATAAATGGTGCTTGGCCATTTGTTGTCATAAGAGTTACAACTTGATATTGAATTGTTTGTATACCCTTATTGATTTCTCTTTTTAGTCTTTTTGTAACAATATTATTAATTTTATTATCATCAAATGGTAAATCATTTTCTGCAAATTCTTTTTCAACTTCCTTTCGTATTTTCTTTCGTGAAATATCTACAAAAGGTGCAAGATGTGCAAGTGAAATACTTTGCCCACCATATTGACTGCTTGCAACTTGTGCGATTATTTGAGTTGCAATGTTACAAGCTGTTGAAAATGAATGTGGTTTTTCTATCATTGTACCACTAATAACTGTTCCATTTTGAAGCATATCTTCAAGATTGATTAAATCACAATTGTGAATATGTTGTGCAAAATAATCAGCATCGTGGAAATGAATAAGTCCTTCTTCGTGGGCTTTTACAATATCTTCTGGAAGCAAAAATCTTTTTGTAATATCTTTGCTTACTTCACCTGCCATGTAATCTCTTTGCACACTTCCAACAGTTGGATTTTTGTTCGCATTTTCTTGTTTTACTTCTTCATTATTACTTTCAATTAACGAAAGTATTTGTTTATCGGTTGTGTTTGATTTTCTTACAAGTTCTCTCCTATATCTATATGTAATATAACTTTTTGCAACTTGGTAAGCTCCATATTTCATAATTTCAACTTCAACAAAATCTTGTATTTCTTCAACACTTGTTGCTCTGCCAAGTTCTTCACATTCTTTTATAACATTGTTGACAATGTCTTCTATTTGCGAGTCTGTTAGCCTTTTATGTTCTTCCAAAATAGATAAATTTGCCTTTGTAATGGCACTTCTAATTTTTTCTGGACAAAACTCCATTTCCTGTCCACTTCTTTTGATTATTCTCATAACTCCTCCCAAAATGTTTGACATTTCGGGGGTATTTTACTACACTTTTCTTGTAAACTTTGTTGTAAAAACAACAAAAATAAAAAATTTTATGAATATTTGGGACAAGATTTGTGATTTTGATATTTTTAAAGGACTTGACAAAAATGATATAAAAGCCCTTACTTTTTGCTTTAAATCCAAGGTTCAAACCTATGAAAAGAATGATATAATCGCAAATAATATGGATAGATTTGATAATTTAATTTTAATTGTCCAAGGTCAAGCAAGTGTTGTAACATATATGCAAAATGGCAATACTAACTTGCAAGAAAAATTAACCAATGGCTCAATA
>CALDLU010000039.1:0-2807 GCA_937915245.1 uncultured Clostridia bacterium
AAAGCAAACACATATTGTGGAAGCCCTTGAAGATGAAAAATATTCATCAAGTGGTTTTACTTCTTTTGATGAAACACCAATTTTTAACAAAGTTGAAAAAGATGAAGGTATAAGTTTTTCTGATGAAGAACAGAAACAAACTGAAAATTATAATGAAAAAAATAATGAGATTTATGAATCTGAAATAAACTATAATGACAATATTTCAAATTATGCAAAGACAACAACTTCAAATAATCAGTCATCACAAATTTATACTCCAAAAGAAACTTATATTTTTACTGATTCAAATATAGAAGAAAAACAAAAAATAAATGAGTCGTTACAAAATGAAATCAAAGAACAAAAAGAACAAGTAACATACCAAAAACTTTTTGATTCAGAAAAACGAATTATTGGTATAGCATTTAAAACATACATCATCGTTGAAAAAGATGATAACCTTTATTTAATAGACCAACATGCAGGGCATGAAAGATTTTTGTTTGATAAGTTTATGAAACAAGTTGAAAATAATGATATTTTGGTTCAAAATTTACTTGTACCATACATTTTGAATGTTAATAATAAAGAACAAGAATATCTTGAAAGTAATTTAGATCTATTAAAGTCTTATGGCTTTGATATTGAATATTTTGGGAGTAATAGTTATAAAATCTCAAGTATTCCAATGCTACTTCAAAATGTAAATCTAAAAGAATACTTTGAAGATGTTTTAAGTGATATGAATACAAAAGTGAAAAAGCCAAATGAAATTGTAAGACGAATGATTGCAACAATGGCATGCAAGGCAGCGGTTAAAGCTGGTAATACTTTATCTAGTGATGAAGTTGATATTTTACTTAATATGTTAAAAGAAAACAACAATACATTATTGTGTCCACATGGTAGACCAATTGTTATTGTATTTGAGAGAAATCAACTTGAAAAAATGTTCAAAAGGATTGTTTCGTGAAAAACATAGTAATTTATGGTCCAACAGCGATAGGGAAAAGTGAAATAGCAGTAGGTTTAGCAAAAAAAATCAATGCTGAAATTATTTCTGCTGACTCTATGCAAATATATAAAGATTTAAACATTGGTTCGGCTAAGATAACGCAAGAAGAAATGCAAGGTATACAACATCATTTGATTAACATAAAAGAGTGTAATCAAGAATATAGTGTTTTTGACTTTGTGAGTGATTGTAAAAAATGTATTGAAGACATAAAATCTCGTGGTAAAAATGTTATAATTTGTGGTGGCACAGGTCTTTATATAAAAGCGCTTTTGTATGGATTTAATTGTGGGAATACAAGCAAAAATAATGAATTAAGATTAGAACTAGAAAAATTGCCAACTGATGAATTATGTAAGAGATTGGAACTTTTGGGGCATAGCATAAAGCAAGATGATAAAAATAATAGACATAGACTTATAAGGTATATTGAGTTATACTCAAATGGTGAGCAAAAATTTGAGAACTCAAAACAAAGTGATGAATATATTTTATTTGGACTTCTTGATGATAGACAAATAATATATGACAGAATAAATCAACGTGTTGATGTTATGATTCAAAATGGACTTATTGAAGAAACAAAATATTTAATTAATAAGGCTCCTATAGATTGTCAAAGTATGAAAGCTATTGGATATAAAGAGATTGTGCCTTATATTGAGCATAAAGATAGTTTAGAAAATTGTCTAAATCTTTTGAAACAAAAAACAAGAAACTATGCCAAAAGACAAATAACTTTTATGAATCAATTTGACGATATAATAAAAATTAATGTAAAGAACAAAAAACAAGCTGTAAATGAAATATTTGAAATAGTTAATGGGGAAAAATAATTATGTTTAGAGTAGGATTTGACATAAAATATTTATTAGTAGCAATGTGTGTTATTTTTGCGTGTTTATTTTTGATTGTAAGAATTAAAAAGGGTGGAGTTTTTGGGCTTTTAACAAAAATACTTGCATCACTTATGTTTGTAATTACATCTTTGTATGGTCTTATGAAAAATCCATATATTATAACTTTTTTAGTTTGCATTGGATTAATACTTGGAATGATAGGTGATATTATACTTGATTTAAAAGTGATATATAAACAAGATAATGATATTTATCTTAATTCAGGTATGGCATCATTTGGAATTGGTCATATATTTTATATTTCTGCATTAATTTTGTGTATGACCCAAATAGGCGGATTTGAATTATATAAACCACTTTGTATTGGAATCGCTGGTTCAATTGTTTTATCAATTATCATATTAAGTATGACAAAATTAATGAAATTAAATTTTGGAAAATTTTTCTGGCAATCTGCAATTTACACTTTGTTGCTTGTAACTTTATCTTGTTTGTCAGTAATTTTTGCGATATGGTATAATATTACACATTTATGGCTTTTGGCTATTGGTGGAATATTAATTCTCATTAGTGATTTAATCCTGTCTTTAAACTATTTTGGTGGGAAAGAAAATAATACAATTCTTATAATTTTAAATCATTTAATATATTATATTGGTCAAATTTTAATTGCTTGTTTTGTGCTATTCTTTTAATAGTCTTAAAAATTTTAACGAAAAATGTCAAAATTTTTCTTGACATTTCAAAGTTATTTATGCAAAATATAAGAGCATTTGTTTATGTGCATTGTTTAGTTACAATAGGGTAGAATAATCTTTGCAAAAAATGTAAAATATTTTAAAAAAACACTTGACTTATTCTCCAAATTATAATAATATACAATAGTCGCATATGACGGGGTGTAGCGCAGTTGGTAGCGCACGTGGTTTGGGACCATGGGGCCGGGAGTT
>CALDLU010000040.1:0-1510 GCA_937915245.1 uncultured Clostridia bacterium
AAGTTGTATTCGTGAATTGTTGTATGTGAGTTTTTTACTTTGCAATTTCAATATAACTTTTGCAGTAATATTTTCTAATACATCAATTTTAATATTACTTGCAATTTGTTCATTATTAGACAAATCAATAATTAGGGGAGTTGTTAAATTTTTGGTAATTTCAAAAGATAAATTAATATTACCAAGCATTTTTGCTTGCTTGTCCAAAAGACAATTCATAGGTCTTTTTAATTCAAAATTGGCATAACTTTCCAATTTCATATTATCTCTTTCACCAACTATTGATAAATTTGTTATATCTGGCAAAATTGTTACAACCAAATCTTCATCAATTTGAAAATCATTAACCAAATAATTATTGCAAGTTCTAACTGGTGTGCTATTTGTTCTCATCATTATCCAATACATCCTTCAAGTTCAAGATTAATAAGTCTATTCATTTCAACAGCATATTCCATAGGAAGTTGCTTTGAAACTGGACTTGCAAAACCACGAACAATAAGTGCTTTCGCATCATCTTCACTAAGTCCACGACTCATAAGATAAAATATCGACTTTTCACTAATTTTTCCAATCTTTGCTTCATGAGAAAATGAAACTTGATTGTTTTGTACATCATTTACAGGTATTGTATCACTCCTTGAAATATCATCAAGCATAAGTCCATCACAAGAAACACTACATTTTGAATTTATCGCCTTTGGCATAATTCTAACCAAACTACGATATGTTGCAATTCCACCATTTTTTGATATACTTCTTGAACTAACAACACTTGATGTGTTCTTGCCAATATGAACCACTTTAAAACCTGTGTCAAGATTTTGACCTTTCCCAGCAAATGAAATGCCTGTATATTCAGTGCTTGAATTATCTCCTTTAAGTATACTCATAGGGTAGAGCATAGAGATATGACTTCCAAAACTTCCACTAATCCAATCAACTTTTGCGTTTGTTTCAAGAATTGCTTTCTTTGTGTTTAAGTTCATCATATTTTTTGACCAATTTTCTATTGTTGAATATCTTAAATATGCATTATCTTTAACAAATAATTCAACACAACCAGCATGTAAATTTACTTTGTTATATTTTGGAGCAGAGCAACCTTCAATAAAATGCAAACTTGCGCCTTCATCAACAATAATTAAAGTGTGTTCAAATTGTCCACTTTCAGGAGAATTAAGTCTAAAATATGACTGAAGTGGCATTTCAAGTTTAACGCCCTTTGGAACATAGACAAAACTTCCACCACTAAAAACTGCATAGTGTAGGGCAATAAATTTATGTTCAAAGATTGGTACACATTTTGTAAAATATTTTTTTACAAGTTCAGGGTATTCTTTAATTGCACTATCAAAATCAGTGTATATAACTCCTTGTTTTGTGAGTTCTTCTTTTATGGAATGATAAACAACTTCGCTATCATATTGAGCACCAACGCCAGCAAGATATTCTCTCTCGGCTTTTGGAATGCCAAGTTTATCAAATGTGTTTTTAATATCTTCTGGGA
>CALDLU010000041.1:0-2462 GCA_937915245.1 uncultured Clostridia bacterium
ACAGTGCATTGTAACACCTTTTTTGATAAATATCTCTTACACCAATTCCACCACCAGCAACTGTTGATGAATGATTTTCTAACTTACAATTTTTTACAACAACATTTTTCCAACCAGTAAATAAATCTATTATTCCAGAAGAACTATAAATATGTGCTCCTTTTGATAAATAAAAAGAGCAGTTATTCATAATAAGTCCATCAACATCTCTTGCCGATAATAAACCTAGTATTGGGTCATCAAGTTTTTTGTTTGTTATAACATCAAGAGATATACCATTGATTTTAATATTGCTAATATTATTGTATACATTAAACAAACAACCATTATTCCAACCTGTTGGAGCATAGGTATCATCAGCGAAAAGTTTAATATCTTTTGCAAAATAATTTTTATTTGAAACATTAATATCAAAGTTATTAGTGATTTTGTATGTTCCCTGTGTTAAAAATATTGAATTATATTTCAAATCACTTGTAAATTTATTAACATAAGTGTCTATATTTTCATCAGCTTTATATCCCATTTGGTAAATATTGATAATAGAATCAAAAGTTACAAATTTGAGAGAAAAAGTCTTTAATTCATTTGAAAAATATATTTCATCTTTGTTTTCAACATATTCATCAACAACGTAGCAAGAATTTCCGTTATCAAACGGAGAATAAAACCCTTTTGTAAAAATTACAGAATGTAATGAATTACCAGCATTAAGTGCGTCTTCAAGATTATCATAAATTACTATATCTTGGTTTGACACACTTAATTTATTATCTTTGTATGTATATTTTTTATCTTTATACAATACCAAATATTCATTATTTTGAGTGTTATAGATTAAAGAATTTTTTAAAAAAGATTGAAAAATATTTGTAAAAGTTGAATTATCTAATTCTTTTTCTTCTATGTAACTTTTTGTTTGCTCAATAGCATTTTCAACTTCTTTTTGTATATTGTGTGGAATTATTATTCCAAAAACACAAGGTAAAATTATACACAAAGCTACTGCAAAAATTGATAATACAACTAGTATTATTTGTTTCTTATTATATTTTTTCATTTGCTACCATTCTTTTAAAAACAATAATTTCTTACAATGGCAAATGCAAGATAACTAAGATACATCACAAGAAGAATCACACCTTCCCATCTTTCGATTTTGCTTTTTGTGTAACACATAGATAAAAATATTGCAGTAAATACAAAAAGAATAAGAGTATCTGTTAAAATAACTGTTGAAATTGGAATATTACCAATAAGTCCTACACCACCCAATATCAAAATAATATTTGCAATGTTTGAGCCTATTACATTTCCAAGAGCCAGACCTGTATCACCCTTTTTTGCAGCAATAACAGATGTTGCAAGTTCTGGTAAACTTGTACCCATTGCAACAATAGTAAGTCCAACAAGTGCTTCACTCATACCTGCCTTTATTGCCAAGAATTGAGCAGTTGAAGAAACACATTCTCCACCAAACACAACTGCACCAAGTCCACCAATAAGGTAAACTATAATTTGCCAAACTTTTAGTTCTTTTTCCTCTTTTGGTTTTTCAGTTTCTAATTTTTGTTCGACATTTGATGTTTCTTTATAGTCAATGCTTTGATTGTTTCTTTTTGCAAAAATAACTTGCATAACTGTGTAAAATATAAATAAACAGAAAAGCACAATACATTCACTTCTTGATAAAATATTTTCATTTGTGCCATTTAATATTGTATCTGCCGAAAATAATAGAAAAAGTCCAGTAACCATAAGCATAAATGGTAAGTCAAATTTTTTACTTGATTTTTCAATTTGAATTGGCTTGTAAACTGCAACAATACCCAAAATCAAAAGCATATTCATAAGATTTGAACCAACAACATTACCAGCCGACAAATCCATATTCCCTTTTATTGCACTTGCCAAACTTACTGCAAGTTCAGGCAAACTTGTACCTATTGCAACGATTGTAAGTCCAATTATTATTGATGGAACTTTTAGTTTTTTTGCAACTGAACTTGCTCCCGAAACAAAAAAGTCTGCCCCATATATTAAAAGCACCATTCCAATAATTAAAAATAAAATATTTAAAAATATATCCATTTATTTCTCCTATTCTGTTACCAAATTTGTATTTTTTATATAGTGATTCTCACTATAACCAGTAACACTGTTTTCTTTGTAATAAAATGTTTGTTCCTGTTCATCTTGTGGGCATACAAAAACTTGTCTTGTTTTTGTTGAAGTTTGTTCGGCATTTATTATGTTATTGTTAAAAATGATTACAAAATTATTCATATAACCATCATTTAACATTATAATGCAACTGCTTTCATCATCATTTTCCAAATATTTATATTGAATATTATTGTTTTTGCAAGTAATGTCATTTTTAAGTGAAATACCATGCCACCTAAACATTGAACCTATCTTTTTATAAAGTTCCACAGTGTTGTTTATAAAATAACAGGTTG
>CALDLU010000042.1:0-2688 GCA_937915245.1 uncultured Clostridia bacterium
ATTTCTTTTGTGATTTTTTCAATGCTTATTCTTTTGATAATAGAAACTGGATTGTGATTTTTATCTTGATACTTAACTTTTATATATAGAACATCTCCATATTTTTCAACAACATTGTTTGTTGTTTTTGAACTTTCCAAAACATCAGTTTTGTCATCGTTTAAACTTTTATAGTAACCGATTTCTCTTGTGATTGCATCTGATGAGATACTTTCATTTTGAATTGAAAGTCTAAATTGTTTTGCATCATATTCAAAATATACATTATTTTCATCTTCGCTTTTTGCAACAACTGTTACTTTGTTGTTTGTTGAATCTGTGTATGTTCCTGCAATATCAAAAGTTACATTACTAAAATTAACTTTGTTGATTGTAAGTGTTGCATACTTGTCTTGTATTGCATTATGTTTATTATCTCCTGTAAATTTTGCAGTAACATAATAAATTCCAGCATCTTTTGCAATTATTGTTTGAGTTCTTTCTTCATCACTAAAATATTCAAAAGATACTTCAACACCTTCTGGCAAAGTGCCTTCAAGGTCATTTTCTGTTAAGATTACAGTTGATTCTGTGTAATCTTTTGTAATATCGTTAAATGCCACACCGCTCATATCATAGTCTGTTTTGCCACAAGCAGTAAGTACTAGGGCAGATAGTCCCAAACACAATGCGAGCATAAAACTTGTAAATAAATTTCTTTTCATCTTTTACTCCTTTTTATACATAATCATCAATTTGTCTTATAATAATTTTACTTTCATCCCAATGCGAGTTCCAATCAAATTTGCTTCTAAACAATGCCATTGTATCAAAGTATGAATTGACATTTCCAACTTCTTCTCCATAAGATATTGTTGACCAACCATCGCTCACTGACCAAGTTATATATTTTAAATACTGTTTTGACACTTCAAATGAATATTGAGTGTCGATATATTTATAAACTCTGTAAGCGGGTTTTTGAAGTAATCCATCTTCTGTGTATAAACCAAAGTTTGCTCCTTCATATTGACTGTCAACAAGTCTATAATAAATAAGTGCTTTCACACAAGAAAGTTGTGTGCATTTGTAATAAATATATGCAATGCCAGCACTTTGTTGGTTTTTGGTTAATTCAAATACTTCGCCACTTCCTTCTTTTGAAGATGATACTCCACCTTCAGTTAGATACACCGAACGAATTTCTCCATTATATCTTTTGCTTGTTTGCTCCAAATATAATTGAATAACTTCCAAATTGCTCCAAGTGATACAAGAAGTGTTAAGTGAACCAGTCATTCCATCACTAGAAAGGTCTGTTGACCAAAAGGTTGGACTTGCAAGGTTAATTCCGTATGGGTGAATTGCAAAACCATAATCATAATTACCTTCGCTTAATGTTTTTATTGTCATATAGTCCAAAATTCCTTTTGGGGAATATTCTTCAATTTTGCTTTGCCAAGCATGAGTAAGTGAAACCAATATTTTATTTTTGCTATAATATTTTTTTATTGCTTGATTTGCAATTCTCATTTCTCTTTCGTATTCTTCAACATAATTTTCCAAGGTGAGAGATGCTTGACCACTGCCAACAATATTGTTCCAGCTTGATGACATATCAATTTCATTTCCAAGAACATAAGTTTCAACAAGACCATAAGAGTAACTACTTTTGTTTCCTTCTTTTGAGTAGTGGTCGCTTAAAAACTCCATAAATGCTCCCCAATATGAAGCACCATATTCATTGGAAGTGTTGACCTGAACATACTTTGATGAACCTTTTGTTGCTGGATATGTTAAGTAATATGGTTGAATTAATTTATCTTCAACATTGTGCATAAGAATAATCAAAGTTACTTTTACACCTTCATTGGTATATTTTGAGATTATTTTATCGTAATGGTCCAAACTTACGATTGGTCCATATTTTCTAAAATAATATACCGAGTTGTTGTAAATAAATTTTTCAACTATTTCACTTACTCCATTTCTTGTTATAACAAGTTCGCCTGAATTATTTATACTTTCTTCATACACAAGTTTTTCAACTTGTTTTGTTGAAGCATTGTATATTTCATTTGGAACAATCATTCCATCAATAACAAAGTTGAGTAGGGTATACTCGCAACCAAGGTCGCTTACTTGTTCGGCATATCTGTCTTCACACATAACACCTTTTATGCCAGTAGGTTTAATTACTTCATCATAAGTGTATTTTGCTGAAATTTCTGTGCAGTGCATAGGTCCTGCCAATATGTCATCAACAGTATTTAAAATATAATATTTAAGATAAATGCCGTCATATCCATCAAAAGCATATCTATCAAATTCATAAGTTTGCTCTGTTCCACATTCATAAGAATCTATGTACATTGGATTAACATTGGTGTATTCCGACAGGCCGTTTGTTGTTTCACCATACAAGTACTCGTAAGGTTTTATTGCAACAAGTGAAGCATTTTCACCAATTTCTCCAATATTGGAAAGTGAAATTTTTATTTTTGATAATGTTGATGTAACGGTAAAATCATAATCGGGTTCGATATAATCTTCATCATCAAACCCATCATTAATATCCCAAGAGAATTGATTAATTGAACAACCAGAAAATGCTAATAAACAAATTGTGATTATACAAATAAAAATTGTAATAAATCTTCTCTTACGCAATTAAACCTCCCTTTATAGTTATTTGCAATTTTCAACCAA
>CALDLU010000043.1:0-2278 GCA_937915245.1 uncultured Clostridia bacterium
AAACAAAATTATAAAAAAGCAATAGAAATGTATGGGAAAGCAGTAGAAAACGGATAAAGTGCAGGTCTTGTCGCAATCAAAAATATCTATACACATATTAATGCAAAAAGCAATTGACATAATAAAAAATTTTATAAAAGGAAACCTTAAAATGCAATATATAATATTTCTTCGTGGGATAAATATAAGTGGAAAGAATAAAATATCAATGCCATTACTAAAAAATGTTTTGAGAGATAATGATTTTAAAAATGTTAGCACATATTTAAATAGTGGAAATGTTATACTTGAGTGTGATGAATTTGATAAAAATACTTTGAGTAAAAAAATATTTACTCTTGTAAAAGATTATTTTAAAATTGATATTCCAATTTTTGTTACAACAAAAGATGAACTTGAAGATGTATTAAATAATTGCCCTACATGGTGGGGAATAGAAAATAAAAATGTTTATCATAATTTGATTTTTATAATGCCACCAACAACTTCTGAGGAGATATATACTACAATTGGCGAACCTAGTAAAAATATTGACAAAATTGAAGAATATAATAATTATATTTTTTGGTCTTTTGATTTAAAAAATTATAGTAAATCGAATTGGTGGATAAAAACAGCAAGCACAAGTGTAAAAGATAAAATAACAATAAGGACTGCTCGCACTGTAAAAAAAGTGTTAAGTTTGTGTAAAAAATAGCATTGGTAAGATTACTAATGCTATTTTTAATTTTCTATACTTTTTTCTTTAACACTATTGAAATAAAGTTCAAATATTTCCCAGCGCCTGCATTCATAGATTTTCTATCATTTATTGAATATTCATTGTCTTGAGCGAGCCAATCATTCCATACTTCTTCGTTTGATTCCATTTCTTTTATCTCAACGATTTCACAATCTTTACTTTTTGATATAATACTTTTCCACCAATCAATGTCGTGCATATATTCAAGTTGTTCACTTGTCCAAGAGAGTAAAAGTTCTCTTGGAAGGTTCTTGTGGCAATCCTTTTTCATTCCAGGAATAGAAATATAAATATAGCCACCTTTTTTTAAAAATGGCAAAAGTTTGTTATCAAGATAATTTTCATCTCTGCCAAAATAGTTATATGAATCAACTGATATTATTTTATCAAAAAATTCTTTTTTAAAATTAAGGTTGGTTGCATCTGCTTTTACTGAGATAATATTATCTTTTGAAAGACCTTGAGAGATAAAAAAATTCATATTATCATCTGGGTCGCTCCATAGGTCAGTTGCATAAACTTTTGCCCCAAACTCTTTTGCAAGAAATACAGAAGTAAGACCAGTTCCACTACCAAGGTCACAAACAATTTCTCCTTTTTGGATATTTGCATTTTTTAGTAATTCTTCTTCTAACTTTATAGGGTTTGGCCCCATAATCATAGACATAAATTTTTTTGTTGAATATTTTTTACTTAACTTATATTCCATAATATCACTCCTTATTTAAAATTTTTCCAAATACATTTGCATAAATGGTATTTATATGATATATTATAACTACCGAACGGTAGTTTTGTCAATAAGAATTATATATTGGAGAAATATATGAGCGAGAACAGAAAAGAAGAAATAATAATGGCAACCTTAAAACTTGCATCGGTGCATGGGCTTAGGGCAGTTTCTATGAGTATGATTGCAAAAGAAGTTGGAATAAAGAAACCATCTCTTTACAATCATTTTAAATCAAAGGAAGAATTGGTATGTGATATGTACCTATTTTTAAAAAACAAAGCACAAAAAGAAACAAGAACACAAATGGACTTATCTATATTTGATAAAAAATCTGCATATGAAATTTTGAGTACATTGGTAAATAACTATGTTACATTAAGCAGTAAATCATATATGCAAATGTTTTATAAAGTAATATATTCAGAAAGAGCAATTTCACGTGAAGCATCAAGAATTATGGTTGTTGAAACAGAAAAAATGATTGATGCAACAAATAAAGTATTTAATGTACTAAAAAATAAAAATTTATTAAAATTTGAAAATTTAGAAATTAATGCAATAAGTTTTGCTTTAACAATACATTCGATTATAGACTATTCATTTGATAAATGTTTAAGTGAGAACAAAAAACTTTTGACAAATTTTAAACTTATTGATGAGTTTATATCAAATTTTTGTAATGAGCATAAATGTTAGGAGTAATTATGAAAAAATCATTATTAAATTATTTAGGACTTTTGGGAGTTGTTAGTTTTTTATCGTACGCAGTTGCAGTAAGCTTTTCACCATTTGCATATCCAGGG
>CALDLU010000044.1:0-1099 GCA_937915245.1 uncultured Clostridia bacterium
GTTCTATTCGCTTCAACATCAATAATTATTCCCTTTGGAACATCAACAAAATTTACAACGCCAGAATAAATTGCCTTAATTTCTTCTTCTGTATTCAAAATTGTGAAAGAAATACTTGTGTTGTTATAAATTTCATCAAAGAAACTGATTTGATTTTTTGCATCTTTAATAAAACTTTTTGCAAAAGCATAAATTTTTGAAACATTATAGTTTACACAAATTTTACGGAACAATTTTAATATTGTTATTGTTTCGTTAATTTTTGCAACAGGAATAATATTTTCATTATTTACACTATTCCCAAGTTTTATATTTTCTGAAATTTTGTCTAAAATGTTATAATATCCGCCATCACAGACTTCCATTATAGATAATTTTAAACCTAGTTCATTCATTTCAATAATTGCAATTTTATCCATTTTATTCCCTTTTATCTTTCTATTTTTATTGCACTAACTGGGCATACTGCTTCACAAGTTCCACATTTTATGCAAATATCTTTATTAATTTTTGCTCTGCCATTTTCATCAAATGAAATTGCTTCAACTGGGCACATTGAAACACAAGTGCCACAACCAATACATTTTTTTGGGTCTACCATTATATGTAATCTCCTTTGCTGATTTATTCTAGCATACAAAAGTTAATTTAGCAACAATATTTTAGTCTTTATCAGTCTTTCTTAGTAATTTAATAAATTCTACAATACTTAATATCATTAAAAATACACCAAAAAGTATTTTTAAAATTTGTTTATCAATTAAATTTGCTAAAAAACTTCCTAAAATCGAAAATATTATACCAAAAACAATTAAAATTGGCAAACAATTTATTTTTATTAATTTGTTTTTATAATGAATAAAAATGGCAATAATACTCATAGGTAAAAACGCTAGCAAATTATACATTTGTGCAACAATTTGACTTATTCCACAAAATATTGTTAAAAGTGGAATAAGAAGCGTTCCACCACCCATTCCCATTCCACCTATAACACCTGATAAAATACCAAAAATAAGATATAAATACCACATTATATCACCATTTTTAACCCTGCACAAAACATAATAATTGCAAAAATTATTCTAACCCATTTTGA
>CALDLU010000045.1:0-4979 GCA_937915245.1 uncultured Clostridia bacterium
GGTGGAGTGAGTACAAAAGAAATTAATCCAAAAACCATGGAGAGTAAGTTGGTAGATAATTTATATTTCGCAGGGGAAATTATAGATGTTGATGCTCTAACAGGTGGATTCAATTTGCAAATTGCTTTATCAACTGCAAACAATATTGTAAAAGGAGTTTAGTATGGTTATTGCAATGGATGGTCCAGCTTGTGCTGGAAAATCAACTTTGGCAGTATTAACTGCAAAAAGATTGAATATAAATTTTTTAAATACAGGAATGATTTTTAGAGCAATCGCTTATATTTTAACAAAAGAAAAGGTTGACATAAATAACTTGAAAGAAGTAAAAAGAACTCTAAATAATGCAAATATAGATATTGAATACATAAATGGTGAGCAAGTTGTTTATGTTGAGGGTATTGACACAAGACCATATATAAGTCTGCCTGAAATAAGCCAAAAAGCATCAATATATTCGCAAATTGTTGAAATAAGAAAAATAGTAAGTACAATTCAACACAAATTTGCTGACAAATATGATTTAGTTATTGAAGGTAGAGATATTGGAACGGAAGTTTTTCCAAATGCAAAATATAAATTTTACATAACAGCAAGTGTTGAATCAAGAGCAAAAAGAAGATTTGAAACATATATTCAAAATGGCGAAAATATTACTTATGAAGAAGTAAAAAATGCAATAATAGAAAGAGATTATAATGATATGAATAGAAAAATCAGCCCATTAAAACAAGCCGATGATGCAATAGTAATTGATACTTCAAATGATACAATAGAGCAAAGTTTACAAAAAATAATATCATATATAAAGGAGTAAATATGTTTTATTGGTTAATAAAAGTGTTGGCATATATCCCACTTTGGATATTCTGCCCAACAATATTAAAGGGAATAAAAAATTTACCAAAGGGTAAATGTGTATTAGTTGTGAATCATAGGAGCAATTTCGACCCATTGGTTATATGTAATATGATTTGGCGAGAGCAACATATACTTGCCAAAAAAGAACTATTTAAGCATTTTTGGTTAAGAAGTTTCTTAAAAGGTATGAAATCTATCCCAGTAGATAGAGAAAAGGTGGAAATATCAACTTTAAAACAATGCTTTTCAGTTTTAAAAAATGGAAAAATCTTAACAATCTTTCCTGAAGGTACAAGAAATAAAACAAAAGAGCCTTTACTAGATATAAAAGATGGTGCAGGAATTATTGCAATAAAAACAAATACTCCAATAGTACCTGTATGGATAAAAAGAAAACCAAGACCTTTTGTGCTCAACAAAGTTTATATTGGAGAACCTTTCTATTTAACAAAAGATGATGAAAATCCAAATGAAATTATTAAGCAAAAACTTTTAGAAGTACGAGATAAAAATGTAAAAATAAAAAAAACAAAGTAATAAAAAATTTACTTTGTTTTTTCTTTTAAACAATAGACATAAATATATAAATTTTGTTAAACTATAAGTATAAATAGGAGTTTTTATGGAAGAAGTTAAATTTAATTTAGATACAATCGACAAAACTTTTACGAAATATAAAAAGAATGAAATTTTTGATGGAGTTGTTGTTTTAAAAAGAGATGATGGTGTCATTTTTAATATAGGTGGGAAAAGTGATGCTTTTATTGATAAGAACGATTTTGATAATTTTGATGATGTTAAAATTGGTGATAGATTTAAAGTTGCAGTACTTGGAACTAAAACAGAAGATGGAATGATTATCGTTTCAAAGAAAATCGCTGACAATGTAATTATTGGTTCTCAAAATGCTGAAAAATTAAAAATTGGTTCTCAATTTACATTTTTTGCAACAGGATTAAAAGATAATTGTTTGGTATCAAAAATGGGTATATATAACATCGTTGTACCAAATGATGAAATTGATACAAACTTAAAAAATTTACATTATTATCTTAATAAACAATTTACAGCAATAGTTACAGAAATTGATAAAGAAAAAAGACTTATTGTTTGTTCAATAAGAATATTAAAAGAACAACAAAAGGAATTACAAGAAACAACTTTCTGGAATAGTATTTTTATTAACAAAGTTGTTCAAGGTAAAGTTGAAAAGATAATGCCATATGGTGCGTTTGTCAATGTTGATGGAGTTTCTTGCTTTATTCATATTTCAGACATAGCATATGAACATGTGAATGATATATCAAAATATTTAAAAATTGGTGAGACTTATACTTTCAGAGTTATCAAAATTGATAAATTGCAAAAAAGAGTATATCTTGGATTAAAACAATTAACAGAAAATCCAAAAACCGCATATTTAAAGACATTGAAAGTGGGAGATAAACTTCAAGGAACAGTTTCAAAAATTCTCGCTTTTGGAGCAATAATAAAACTTGATGAAAGTGGACTTGAAGGGTTATTGCATGTTTCTGATGCAACTCAACATAACGATATGAGAATATATCAAATTGTTAAACTAGGTCAAAAGGTAGAAGTAGAGATAAAGTCAATCGATATAAATAGAAATAGATTGGCATTTAAACTCTAATAAAAAATCTACAACATATGTTGTAGATTTTTTTATTGATTATTTATCCAACTTTTTTTCAACTTCATCTATTTGGTCTTGAATTTTTTTCATTTCAAGTTTTCTGTTCAATTCATCAAGTCTTTTTTTCAAAAGTATTTCATCGTTAAAATTTGGTGTGTCAGCCATAGAATCTATGGTTATTGTTGTATTCTTATATAATTTTGAAAGATTAATTCCAAGTATAAAGTTTATAATAAAAAGTAATTCACAACCAACAAGAATAGATATTGGAAGTATGTAAGAAATATAAGGTGAAAGCTCTATTTTAGTATAATAGCAATATACTGCAAGAACTATGATTGAAATAACTGTAACAAACACTAAAGCATATAAATATTTCCCAAGGTTATACTTATTTTTTAATTTACTAGTTGTTCTAACATCAATAATAACAAATAATAATAGCAAAGCCGATAATGACAAAAGAACTATATCAAGCCAAAGAACAGAATTTGTTTTTGCATTTATTTTATCAATTTCAAGATATATAACTAAACCAATCGCTATGATAGAAAAGAATATAATAGTTTTGTATATTGCTGAAATTAATTTTCTTTTTTGTTTATTTTCCATAATAAATCCCCACTTTATTTTATGATAACATTAGTTTCTTTTTTTGTCAATTATAGAAATAAATTACTTGTTTAGTTTTTTCAAATGATATATAATATCAAAGGAGATTAAATGAAAACAGTTTTAATTACAGGAGCATCAAGGGGAATTGGTAGAGCAATAGCAAAAGAATTTGCTAAAAATAACTATGCAGTTGCGATAAATTATAACAAATCAGAGAATGATGCTAATTCACTATTAAATGAAATAAAAGCAAGTGATGGCTGCGCAATGCTTTGTAAAGCTGATGTAAGTAATAAAGATGAAGTAAATCAAATGGTTGATATGGTTATCAAAAATTTTGGTCATATTGATGTTTTGGTTAATAATGCAGGCATATCATCAAAAGGACTATTCATTGATGAATCATTTGTTGATATGATGATTATTGTAAATACCAATTTAATCTCAGCAATAAACTTATCAAAAAAAGTTATTCCTTCAATGCTTGAAAATGAAAAGGGTAAAATTATAAATATATCTTCAATTTGGGGTAATGTAGGTGGAAGTATGGAAGTATCGTACTCAACATCAAAAGCAGGAATAATAGGGTTAACAAAATCACTGGCAAAAGAATATGGCTATAATAACATTAATGTCAACTGTATTTGTCCAGGAGCAATAGATACTCAAATGAATGATAATTTAACTTTTGAAGAAAAGCAAGAACTTATAGGGCAAATTCCTGCAGGAAGACTAGGTAAACCAGAAGAAATTGCAAAGCTTGTTCTATTTTTATCAAATGATACAGGTGATTATATAAACGGTCAAGTTATTACAATAGATGGTGGTTTTACTTTATAACAAATACAATATAATGTATTTTAAACATTCAAATTATATTATAGCGTTTGG
Organism: uncultured Clostridia bacterium; assembly: GCA_937915245.1. GTDB lineage: Bacteria > Bacillota > Clostridia > Christensenellales > UBA1242 > UBA5893. The sequence goes on from CALDLU010000045.1 coordinate 4,022, forward strand.
GCTTTATTGTATCTTATTAATAAAAAACATTTCAAAAAATTAATATAAAAAATAGGTGCCGTTGCACCATTATGCTGGTGTAGCTTAGTTGGTAAAGCACGTGATTCGTAATCACGGGACCACGAGTTCGAGTCTCGTCACCAGCCCCATACATTCCTAGATTTCCTAGGAATTTTTTTTTGAAGGGAACAAACAACTTAACTAAAATTACTATTTTTTTATTATATTTTGTTGATTCTTTACAGAAATGATTGTTTTGCTTTTGTGATTTTGTAAATAACCAACGCAATATCCTAAAAAATATTCTGTGTTGCCATTTTCATAACTAGTTGTTTCAAATTTTGCACTTTGAAAATGATAATCAAAATTCAAATTATTTTTTCTAGCATAATGCAGAAATAAATTTATAAAGTCATTTTCAGTAATAGTGTTATTATAAAAATAAAAAGCATAAAAATCGCCACATATAATATTGGGGTTTGCATAACAATCTTTATTTCTGCTTCCAATAATAGTTTTATTAATTTTTACATTATTGTCATTTAACAAAATGCGTATATGTTTTTTGTGTTCAAAAATTTGTATAAATTCAACAATATCTTTAATTGTTTTAATCATTAATTTTTGTTGTCAATTATGCAAAATTAAAACTTTCCATCATCATAGTTTTAAAAAATTTAAAAACAAAACATAGAACTAATTTTGATTGCCTGTTCAAGATATTCAAACATTTGGTATTTTTAGGAAATAGGTGTATAATAATTTATACATTGAGTAAAATCGTATATACTTGTTTATTGTATATTGAATTAAAGGTTATACTATGCAATGTAAAAGGTTATTTAAAACATTAAGGTGAAGTATGAAAATATCAGCAAAAGGTAGATATGCCGTTAGAATAATGACTGAACTTGTTGGACATGATGATTATGTTTCTGTTAGTGATATTGCAAAAAGT
>CALDLU010000046.1:0-4976 GCA_937915245.1 uncultured Clostridia bacterium
AATTATATAATTCCCGCATCACACACATTGTGTGCAACGAGAAAACTTTTTTAATTTTCTTGCTTCAATTTCAAATATATCACTCTCGTGTGTTCACCATTTGAACACTCGGGAAATATTTTTATGTAAAAATTTTATCAACTTCGAGAGTTCAGCATTTGAACTCTTGAAAAATTTTCACAACAAAAAAATAACCCAACACAAATTGAGTTGCCTTTAAAATATTTTTATCTAAGTTGTGAAAATTTGAAAATTCGTATACAGATTTTAATATTTTATGTTATACTACAAATTTGATTTGAGATATGTTGACGAAGCAACTTTTGATTATGACGAGAATATAAACTATCAATTTGTCGATGATAAAGAGTTTAATAAGATATGCGAAAACACCGTTGAAACACCCGAAGATGACTTTTCTAACCCTGAATATAAGGATAACCACAATTTAGTGTTTTAATTAAATTAGACAATAAAAAAGCCAGCAATATGCTGACTTTTTTTATTTTGTATTAAATATAAATTATGAGTTTTTAATTGATGCAATTTCGAATTGAATTGTGAATACATAAACAGCGGTGCTATTTGCATTAACCATAGTACCATCGCCCTTACCACTGTCATGTGGCATAAGGTTTTTTATTGCTTCGAACAAATTCCCAGTTTCATTGTTCAAATCTTTTACACTTTCATAGACATCGGTTCTTACAACTATATATTGACCTTCGGTTAGTTCTTGCATTGTATCTAAATGAACTGAAATAAGACTAAATTTACCAGAAGATGATAATTCTTGCAGTCTAAATAATTTGTAATTTGAATTGATTGTTATTTTACCTTTAAATGTTCCGTCGCAATTATAAAAACCACCAAGCACACCAGTTTGATGTGCTTCTATTGTTCCTTTATTAACAATATTATAAGCAGAAGAATTTAGTATAACATCGCCATTGTCAAAAATCACAACTGTTTTATTTTTGTTGTATTGATAATCCCTGTAATTTGCATCTTCGCCATTTACTTTTATTTCAACTCATCAATCTTTCCATTTCTGATTAAAGACAAATTTGCCTGGATTTTTTCTTTGCCCCAATTCCACCATTCAAGTTTCAGAAGTTTTTCAACAGTTGCTTCATCAAATCTTTTTCTGATTGGTTTTGCAGGAACCCCACCAACAATTGTATATGGCTCAACATCCTTTGTAACAACTGCTCTTGTTCCAATAATTGCGCCATCGCCAATCTGCACTCCGGGCATTATCACTGCCTCATAGCCAATCCAAACATCATTTCCAATTATAATGTCACCTTTGTTGTCCCACGCCGTTGCAATTTCGCTGGCAGGCAAGTTCCATTCGTCAAAGAAAACAGGAAAAGTGTAGTTTGAAAGCGATTTTAATGTGTGATTTCCGCTTGTAAACATGAATTTTGCTCCGCACGCAATTGAACAAAATTTTCCAATGATAAGTTTATCACCATTGATTGGATAGTGATATAAAACATTATTCTTTTCAAAGTCGCGTGGGTCGTTCACAAAATCATTATAAATTGTATAGTCACCAACAACAATGTTCGGCTTTGAAATCACATTTTTCAAATATACAATTTGTTTGTCATGCGATCTTGGATATATCTTGTTTTCCATCATTTTTCTCCATATTTTCATTTTTTATATTTTCTTTTGGTTTCATTGCATCTTTTGAAAAGAACAAATGAAGCCCAAGTGCACAGTTAAAGCCAGTTGCTGCAAAAACGCTAAACCTTTCAACTACTCCAAAATAGTTTGCTGGCACAATTTTCATTCCAAGTGCACCTACTAGCATCATACATAAAGCGACTAAGGCACAAATAGCATAGGATTTATATCTTTTATCTTTAAATCCAGCAATGATTATAAACACAAGTGCACCAATAGACAATAATACAACAATGGCAGTTATTATCATGTGCATTACATCTTGAAAAGAACCAGCATAGCCACTTGTTGATAGTGGAAACATTCTATAACCAACTGCAGAAATAAATTCCATTATCGCAAAAAGATAAACGCCAATTCTTAGCAATTTTGACTTATTATTTTGTATACCAATACAAACAACAACAGCACACAAAACTTCACAAACATTATATAAACTTGATAGTTGATTCCAAAGTCCAAGAGATGGCGCATTTGATGCACTTAAATCACTAACGGCTTGACTTAACCAATTATACCCCGGATACGCGAGTGGCGAAAAAATCACTGCAGCAGTATAAGATAAAAAACTAATAACACCAAGTAGTCCTAAATAATTTAACAAATTCTTTTTCATAATTACTCCTTAAATTTATGTTCAGTGCAAAAGTTATCCGTAAATTCATCTATTAAATCTAAATTTTTAAAAGGTTCTTCATTTTTACTTAAACCAATGTCTAACATATAATCAACAAGGGAATGTATCGTTAACGCAAAACTTAATGCACTAATTTTTATATTTTCAAATTTTAACAGTTTCTTGCTTTCCAAGATAATAAATACTTGCTTTGTTGCTTCTATCATTTTTTCGGTTTCTGTCTTCATAATATTAGCGGCTTGTGGTGAAATTGACCTTTCTGAATATATAACTTTGTAAAACATTTGCATATAGGGCTCGTTACTTAAAGCTATATAGTTTTTTACCAAACAACTTAATATTTGATTGGCTGATTTATTTTCAAAAATCGCATAGTCTAATTGTGGTTGTGTTTCTTTTTGCGCTTTGTTTCTTAAAAACAAATACATCTCATTTACAAGTTCATCTTTTGATTTAAAATGATTATAAAGAGAAGGTTTTTTTATTCCAATTTCTTCAGCAATCATATTCATAGACACCGCTTTAAGCCCTATGGTTGATGCGAGTTTCAATGTCGCCATAATTATTTCTTCTTTTCTATTTTCACTCATAATTTTTCCTTTCTTTATTTTTTTTGTTGACAAACTACCGTTCGGTAGTTATACTATAGCATACTTTTAGTTTTAAATCAAGTTATTTTTAAAAAAGGAGAAAAAATGGAATATATTTTAAGTAAAAAATATTCTTCACCAAAATTACAATCAATGATTATGGGGCCTAATCCAATAAAACTGGAAGAAGAATTATTAAAAAATGCTCACATAAAAAAAGACGAAATAGTTTGCGACCTTGGGAGTGGAAACGGGTTGACATCAATTTTTCTTTGCAAAGAGTTTGGAGCAAAGGTTTACGCAACCGACCTATGGAGCAATCCTGATGACAATATGAAATTTTTCATTTCACAAGGACTAACAAAAGAAGATATCATTCTCGTAAAAGCTGACGCAACCAACTTGAATTTTAATAAAAACTTTTTTGACAAAATTGTCTCAATTGACTCATACAACTATTTTGGGAGAGATGAAAAATATTTAGATGACAAATTGTTGCCATATTTAAAGAAAGGTGGACTTGTTTATATTGCCATTCCGGGAATGAAAAAAGATTGTCATCAAAATCTTCCAAAAGAACTTCTGCTATCGTGGACAGAAGAACAAATGGAATATATGCACGACGTTTCTTGGTGGAGAAATATAATTTCAAAAAGTAAAGATTGCGAAATTGTTGAAATAAAGGAAATGGAATCGAATAAAGAAGTTTGGGACGATTGGCTTGCACAAGAAAACGAGTATTCAATAAATGACAGAAAGTCTATGAATGCAGGCGCCGGAAAATATTTAAACTTTATTTCAATTGTTTTAAAGAAAAAATAAGTTGGTTATTATCTATGAAAAAATTGTATGTATCTTTTCTATTTCTAGGACTATTTATAGGTTTTACTCTTTGCGTTTGGCTTTGTGATAGAGCGCCTATTGGCCCTAATGGTTCAATTGTAGGATTTTCAACATTAAACAAGTGGTTTTCTAGCACTATTGGCTTTAATATGATTTTATATGAAATAACTGATTGGGCAGGAATACTTCCCGTAGCAACCGCCATAATATATGGCTTTATAGGTTTATATCAATGGATAAAGCGTAAAAAAATAAAGAATGTTGACACAAACATTCTTTTACTCGGTGGATTTTATTTGCTAATTTTTGCAATTTATATGTTATTTAACTATGTCGTCATAAATTATAGACCGCTTTTAATAAACGGATATTTAGAACCTAGTTTTCCTTCTTCTACCACCCTTATGTCTATAACCTTTATTATGTTATCAAACTATCAAATCAATGTTTACATAAAAAACAAAAAAGCAAAAGGAATATTATCTGTTCTATCCATTACTTTTATGTTATTTTTAGTTGTCGGACGTATAATTTCTGGTGTTCACTGGATAACAGATATAATAGCATCCATTTTATTATCAATCTCAATATTATTTATATATCAATTCTTATGTGATAAATGCAAATTAAAAATACAAGTCTAAATTTATGAAAATATCTCCATTAAAAAGTATATCATTTTGGATATACTTTTTATTTTAACCCTTGAATGGTATCTAAAACTATGTCTTTTAGATAATCTTTATCGTCAACATTTTCAACTAAATACATTGACTTTGCACCATCATAGGGAAGCTCTTGTAATAGTTTATACTTAGCATTTGTGTTCGTCTTTTTAACTAAAAATCTGTCATCAAAAATGCCACCAAAATAAACTCCATTAACATAAATTAGATATTCTCCCATCATAGCCCTACAAGTGGGACTTAAATCTGACAATTGTTCCAAAATAAAATCTCTATATTCTTTACTTGACGCCATTATTATCTCCATTTTCTTAATTATAACAATCTTAATTCTTCATAACTTACTATATGTTTTTTGATTTTACAACTTTGTAAACTTCACTCTTCGTTGTGCAAATTATCTCTTAAATTTATTATAACATATTACTAGCGACTTTGTATGATTTTTTTTAATCATATCTTTCAAGTAAAAATGAAAAAATTATAAAAGTTTTTGATTTATATGATATATTATTTATAATTCTT
>CALDLU010000047.1:0-5306 GCA_937915245.1 uncultured Clostridia bacterium
CGTATTTCAAATGTACTATGTTCATATTGCCTGCCTCCGGATAATTGGCGTTATTAAGCTATAAAAAGAAAAATATTACTCTATTTTAATTATTGAAAATGGCAAGTTGACTTTCTACGATAAACATCAAGAAATGTCGTTAAAACAAGCGGAGCAATCTAGCATAGATAAAGATTATATGAAGATGCTTTATGTGCTTTTAGATGGCAAATTAACGCTAAATAAGGAGTAAATTATGATAGATATTAAAGATATTAAACCTATTTCAAATGTAATGCTAAAACGCATTAAGAAGTTAGACAATAAGCTAATAGAAAAACCAACTGGCAATACTAGATTTTATACTTACTTTACTAAGTTTAAGAACGAGTTATGTTCAGTAACTGTTGCAGTCAGAAATCATTATAAAAAATGGTATTGCAAACAAGTTGTTGTTCATGGCTTGCACACAGATAAAGTGTATTTACAAGATATTGGGACCACAATGGGCTTTTTAAGAGTTGGTTGGTTTCGTGAAGGCATCTCAAAATGGTCAACTTGGGTTGATTATGATTGGGGTTGGAACGACGACAAATACTTTCAAATGCAAACTGCAACTATCGTAAATAAAGAATATATAGCAAAGTTAAAAGATTATAAATATTCGGCTATCGACTTATACAAATACCCCAATATTTTTAAGTATTTAAGGTTGTATGAGCAATACCCAAAAGCAGAACTTTTAGTCAAATGCGGGCTTTCTAACCTTGCGACAAGTAAACAAATATTAAGGCTTTGCGATAAAGACAAAAACTTTTGTAAATGGCTGTTCAAAAATAAAGATGAGATTGCAAAAGATAGTTCATATATTAGTTCGCTAATCAAAGCATATAGAACAAATAAACCAATAAAACTAACAAACAAAATAGACTACTTTAATAGAAATTACAACAATTACAAAAACGAGTTAAAAGACTTTTTGAAACCAAATGAGAGTAAGAAGTTTATCACTTACATAGTAAATCAAAATACAAATGTAGCAAGTTTTGTAGATTATCTCAATGCGTGTAACTTTTTAGGCTTAAATATGAACGAAAACAAAAATAGATATCCACATAACTTCCAGTATTGGCATGATGTTAGAATTGATGAAATGCACACAAAACAAGCTGAAATTGATAAAGAAAAACGCAAAGAACTATATGATAATTTTAGCTTAGTTGCAAATAAATATGAAGCTCTGCAAAGGAACTTGAAAGATAACTTTGTTGTTATAATAGCAAAATCACCTAGTGAGTTAATCCACGAAGGTGATTTTTTACATCATTGTGTTGGCAGAATGAACTACGATCAAAAATTTGTAAGAGAAGAAAGTTTAATATTCTTTGTAAGGAACAAGGAAGATATACAAACACCTTTCGTAACTTTGGAATATTCACTAACCAACCATAAGATATTGCAATGTTATGCAGACCACGACACAAAACCAGAAGATAGTGTTTTGGATTTTGTAAATAAAGTATGGCTTCCATACGCAAATAGAAAATTGAGAAAAATACACACAGGTATGTGTGCATAAAGGAGTAAATTATGAATTATTTTAGAATTACAGCATACAACAAAGAAGAAGATTTTAGTTGTATTTTAGACTCAAACGGAATGTTTGAAAAGTTATGGCAGTTCAGTGCCTTCTTAGTAAGCAAAGGATTAAACATTATTGACGCTAGCAAACTTGAAAATATAACAGATACTAACATTGATAACGCAAATGTAGATACTGAACATATTATCTTACGAGCGACACAAGACGGAAAAATTGAACCAAAAGATTATATAATTAAAGTCGCAGATAAATTCTACACAACAAATAATCAATAAAAAAACAAGCCGGGAGTAAAAACTCTCGGCTTATTTTATGCTTATTTATCTTCATCGTTTTTAATATCTACTTCAAGTAAATTCTTGTTAGTTGCATTTAATGGTGAAATAACTTTTGTTCCAAGACGATTTTCAATATCTTTTCGTGTGTTTCTTGCAACTTGACCACCTTGTTTTGCAATTTTTTTACTTTTCTCAAAAGTTTCAGGCTTTTGCTGACGAGAAAGCAGTGTTGTTGTTACTTCGGCAAGCTGGTTAAGAGTCAACTCAATATTTGTCATATTATCTCTTAAATTCTCTTTTTTAAGCCCTTTTAGCTTCTTATATTCTTGCACACTCATTCCAGACCACGCTTTTGTCATTTCATTGGTGAGAATCGCATAATCTTTTTCTTTTTCAATTCCACGATTTTTCCACTCATCAGTGAGTTCTTTTCGCATTTCAATAGTTTGAAGTCTTTGATTTATCCAACCCTCAGTGTAGCCCTTTGCACGATAAAAATCTGCTCCACGCATAATCGCTTTTTCTGGATCGGCAATTTCATCAAGTCTTTCACTTCCAACTTGAGCAAGCCACATCTTAAAAGGTTCTGCCTTTGGCGAAGGAATAGATTGCACCAATCTTAAAAGCCACTTTGTGTTTAAGACATCTGTTTTATAATTTTTTCCATCACTAGAAGTCAATTTCAGTTGCACGAGATTTTCGTGCAACTCACTTCCTTCTTGTTTTAACTTCCTTTTTAAGTCGCTCCAATAATTTCTAGGTGTTTTGCTATCACTAAAAATAGCACAAACATCGACAACCGAAAAATACCAATCTTCTTCCTGTTCATTCCATTGTGTCCTAATCTTTTTATCTTCAAAAATCTTAATATTAGACATTATTTTTCTCCTATAGTTAGATTATACCATACAATTTTGATTTTTCATAACTAATCATCTAACTCATTAAACATCGGATCATTAAAAAATTCACTTAATGTTAGTCCAAGTGTAGAGCAAATTTGATAAACAGTATCTGTACTAACTCTTTTCTTTTTATTGTTTATAACATCACAAACGGTTGATCGTGGTACACCACCATTTTTGAAAAGTGAATATTGAGATAAATTTCTTTCATTTAATAATTTGCTAACTCTAATAGCAATAGCTTCTGATAATTTCATAATTCCTCCTGTTCGCCACAGCGTGCGTTCTATATATAGAATTATAAAATTTAACAAAAATTATTCCGTTCGCTAGTTGGAACGCTTGGAATAATTATTTTAATTATGCTATCATAATAATAGTTCGCTAAATAGAACTATGGAGTTTTACAAAAATGGAAAGGGTGTGTTTTATCGGACACCGAAGAATTGGGTTTGGTCCAATAAGAGAAAGATTAAAATGTGCTATTGAGAAGAAAGTTAAAGAAGGTTGCGGATTTTTTACGATGGGAACTCATGGAGAGTTTGATGAATTGGCACTTAATATTTGCCGTGAATTGAGACAAACTCATAAAGACATAAAAATAGAAGTTGTCATAACTAGCTTGAAAAAGATAGAAAAACAACTTCTTTATGATGATGAATTTGGAAAGGAATATGAAACACCTTATAGTGATGTTTTAACAACAATGTATGAGATAATTGAAAGCAACCACCAAATGATAGATAATTGCAACACTTTAATCTGTTATGTAAACAAAAAGCATAATCCAAGCGGTGCAAAACTCGCTATGAATTATGCTAAAAGAAAGGGTCTAGAAATAATAAACATCTTTGATGAAAAAGACGACCCAACTTATGGTATGACAAAAGAAGAAAAAGAGGATTATTATAAAAAACTATTCGGACATAAAAAATAAAAGCCTGTCATTGACAGACTTTTTTCTTCATCAGCGTGTTTTTCCTTTTTTGTTTATCCTAAACTAGATAAAGAACGCATGATAATATCAATGTCTTTATTTTCTAGTTCATTTATAATATGTAAATAAGTTTTTTGTGTGGTAGTCATACTTGCATGTCCTAATCTTCTAGCAACACTTGCAATCGAAACACCAGCGAATAGTAATAACGAAGCATGAGTATGTCTTAACCCGTGTATTGTAATAATTGGAATATCTGCTTTTTCACAACATCTTCTCAAAGCATCATTCACTGTTGAATTGTAAACAGTACAATCAACAAAAACTGGCTTATCTTCTGGCTTGTCTTTTGTAAGCTCTGAAAATTGGACAACAGTTTGCCAATCCAACTGGATTTTTCTAACTGAAGAATTATTTTTAGTTGGACTAAATCCGCCTTTACCTTTATAATTCCAAGTTTTATTTATTGATAAAGTTTGATGAGAAAAATCAAAGTCTTTTGGAGTTATCGCCAATGCCTCTGAAAATCGCATTCCAGTTTTCGCAATTAACAATATTAGCCAATCCCAGTTTACGCCAGACTTCAAATCTAAGTTAGCCAATAAATTATGCAATTCAAACTGACTTAGATATTTTATTTTCTTTTCGCGCGGAGTTTTACCTTTAATTATAACTTTTCTCGTAGGGTCTCTATCAATTAACCTTTCATCAACAGCGTCCAAAATTGCTCCTTTTAACAAGTGATGAAAATCCATTGTCGTTTGCCTTTCATGAAATTCAGCATAACTATTTATTAGTTGTTGATATTCAATTCTTGTTATATCACAAATTTTCAAATTTGGGACTAATTTTTTAAGCCATTCTGATGCTAAAATGTATTTATCCAAAGTTACTTTTCTAACTGCACCAGTTTTATACACTTGAATCCAGCGTTCGTAATATTTGTAAAATAGTTCATTATTTTTAGTGTTATTCAACATTTTTCTTTCCTCCTTACTCACGCTGATGAAGGGTGATAAGATTATCAAGATTATAAAATAAATTACCAATTTTTTTCTGCTCTGCGATATTATTTAAGAACAAATATTCAACATCAACTAACTGAGATACCTTAATACTTGGTTGCACTGCACCCATAACAATTCTGTATGCTAAATTTTTATTTTGCTCAGTTGATAAAAGAGCATATAAAAATTTTGAATAATAAGAATTTTTAGGTCTAAAAGCAACTATATTTTGAGCAATGCAGGCATTTTCATTGTCATCCATTAAAGCCACATCACCAATACTTCCAACTGTCGAAAATAGTATATCTCCTTTTTTTATATAATCTCTCAAAAAATAATTAAAAGAGTAATCATCTAAATATTTCTCAATCTTGCTATAATTTGGAGCCCCATATCCCAGAGCCGCAACTTCAATTAATGGATGCGTTCCACTGCTAGAAACCGGAGGTGTTTTACCTCTATTATCAACAGCTTTATCCACAAACGATCCCAACTTACGCTGTTCCCAAGTGATTGTTTTTTTTGTTAATTTTATTTTTAAATTTTTATTAACAAAAATATACTTACGCTGATGAAGGGTGATAAGATTGTCTAAAT
>CALDLU010000048.1:0-5308 GCA_937915245.1 uncultured Clostridia bacterium
TTTATGGAGCTAAAAACCACGCTGATGTGGCTTAGCGGTAAAGCACTGCCTTGGTAAGGCAGAGACCACGGGTTCGAGCCCCGTCATCAGCTCCAGATATAATAAAACCCTTTATTTATCGGCATTTCAGCCATATTGAAGGGTTTTATTTTTTTGTATTTTTTACCTAAAAATTGCCTTTTTTTATGGAGCCAAATCTATTTTTGGACTAGCGACCAAACTGAACTAATTTTAATTTTGTGAATTTTTGTCAAAACTCCAAATTGGCGAGTTTTGGCGAGTTAAAGCGGGTATCGTTGCTCTCATTTGCTCCATAGATTATTTTTATAAAAAACCGAGAATCAATGAAGTGAACCCCGTAGGGGTCACTTCATCAATCTCGGTTTTTTGTTTTACATTTCTTCCTGTTGTTGTTTTCTTTTCGCTTTTTTCTCAGCAAGTATCTTTTCAAGCATTAGTATCTCAGGGTCTGTTTCTTCTTCATCTTCGTCAAATTTTAGGTTATGTGCAGGTATATCTTTCTTTTTTTCAAACTCCTTAAATTCAGCCATTTTTTCTTCGCTGAATAGGTTGTTTAATTTTTCAGTTGCCTGCTTATAATAACTTTTATCAACGCTATTATAGACAGTTAATGTTGTTTTGACAGATTTATGACCAAGTAATGCTTGGATAATTTTTGGGTTTTCATTCAGTTCGAATAACATATTTGAATATGTGTGTCTTAAGGTGTGAAAATGAATTTTGCCATAAAAGCCATTGTTTTTTGCAAGTCTATCGAATATTTTTCTTGTACCCGAATAAGATCTAACGCTTCCATCTTCATTTGAAAACACAACTGATTTAGGAGCTAGTAAATCAACACCTGTTAATTGCATTCTTACCCATTGTTCTTTTTTCCAATCTTTTAGGGCGTCAATTAAAATATCAGGGACAGGAACTTCTCTAACAGAGCAAGCAGTTTTTGTATCTCCAATTACGGTTACTCTTGACACCACATTCCCTTTATTGTCAAATTGTGGAACTTGAGTTATACCATTTCTTACTTGAATAGTCTTATTCTCAAAGTCAATATTTTCCCACCGTAGTGCTAGTAATTCGCCGACACGGAGTCCAGCGAACATTGAAGTCATGCAAAGTGGTTTTAGCAATGGATGAGAATTTATAGCTTGTAAAAACTTTATTCTCATTTCAGGTGGGATTGCTTTATATTCATTTTCTTTATCTGATAGTTTTACTTCACGATTTCTTACCTTTACTTTATAAGTTGGGTTAACTTGAACCAGCCCACACTCCATTGCATAATCAAAGAATTGATTTAACAAAAATTTATTTTTCTTAACTGTGTTATTTGCAAGTCCTTTTGCCATAAGTTCGTTAATTACTTGCTGGATGACAGGTTTTGTCACATCTTCAATCTTCATATTGCCTAAATAAGGTTTTATATGTAAATTGAAATTCCTCATATTACCCTCAAATGTTCTAGGCGTAACCGATGCTTTTTTGAAAATTAGCATCCAATCTTGCATTAACTCTCCGAATGTTTTACCTGAATACATTGTATCTTTTATAGCGTTCATTCTTCCTGTAAGTTCAACAAGTTTTTTGCTTACTTCCATTTGAGAATGTGCTGTTACTTTCTTTCTTTTTTTACTGCCATCAGGTTGTTCAATCCATATAGAGCCGACCCATAAGCCATTTTTTTCTTGGTATATAGAGCCCTCGCCATTTTTTCGTCTTGTTTTCTCAACAATTTTAATTTTTTTCTTTGTCATTTTAATGCCTCATATTTTTAATTTGCCAAGTTGCGAATCCAACTACGCTTACTATTTTTCTTTTACCAAGATTTAGTGAGGGAAAGTCCTTGCGAAGCATTATATTTCTAACTTTATCTTTGCCGAGACCTGTAATCTTACGAATATCAGTTGCTGTCAGATAATCTTTGCCATATCTATCGCTTAATCTTTTTGCTTCGGCAGATATAAGTTCTTCAATTTTTAATTCGTCCACAAGTTCTCCTTTTAGGATTGTTCAGTTGGTAACCAATTGTTACCAACTGAGCTCCCATAATTTTTAATCTGCACTATCTGAATAATCGGTATCAAATAGTTCAACAATTTCCTCACAAATATCATCGTAAGTGTAGTAAGTATCACTTTCAATGTAAACACCATACAATTCATCAAGAATTGAGCCATCTATTAGTGATAGATTTTCAAGTGCTGTATCTCCAATTTCAGTGTCATCATTTGTTAAATATTCCTTAATGTTGGTTTTGAAATCAATTTCAGCACTCCTATTAAAAATTTCTTCTTTTGTAAGATTTAGAGTATTTGCTTTAAATTCATCGTATTCGATGTTTATTTTTTCAATTAATTGTTTTCTGTCCATTTAAATTTTCCTTTTAGTTAATAGTTTTTTAGCACTCTTTCTAAAATCGCATCTATTTCCATAATGTAATCATATTTATAGCAACCATTTTCAAGTTCTTTCTTAAATATTTTGTAGCAGTTTTCTATCAAATTATCTTCAGTAGACAATTCAATTATTTTGTTAAAAGATAGTTCTTCTTTTAAATATCTTGCTACAAGTCGTATAAACGATATGTCAATAGACTTTTTAATAATTGCTTCTTTTGTCAAAGTTTCCCACTCTTTTTGATACTTTGCAAATTCAATATCAATTTTCTTTTCAAATTGAATTATTTCTTGTAGTTGTTCATTTGTTAGTTTGTAAGTTGCTTCTATCATAATCACCTCAAAATAAAGCTTTGTTGACCGTTAGCATCACAGCCCTCAAGTCTGTTTTTTGCGACATTGTACCATTTAGGATTTATCTCAATGCCGATATAATCTCTATTAAGGTTTTTGCAGGCTACTGCAGTTGTTCCGCTACCTAAAAAGCAATCAAGCACCAAATCGTTTTCTTTACTACTGTTTTTTATCAGAGTTTCAATAATTGGCACAGGCTTGCAAGTTGGGTGGTGAAATGCGTGTTTATCTACTTTGTTTACATTGTTTTTAAATACGGTTCTTGCATCGTCATAGTTCTTCGGATTGCAAACATTTGCACCTCTAAAATACAAGCAATACTCAACATCGTTCAAGTATTGATGATTGTATAAAGGCATTACATTTGGTTTATTCCAAACTAGCAATTCAAAATTAAGACCTTTTTCCAAAACAAAGTATTTGATATACATTGGTATTTGTTTGCGGTTGCACCAGATGTATATATTTGGCACTTTCATTATGCGCATGAATTCATCAAAGATTTCTTCTTTAATTCCATCGCAAATATGGTTGTCCATCAATTCGTTATTAAGTTTATTTATGCTTTTGGTTATAACATTGTTTGTTCTATTAAGTGATTCTTCTGATTTTGGCTTTCCATCAATTTGATATGGTGGATCAATAACAATTAAATCAATAGATTTATCTGCTATTTGTTTTACAAGTTCGTATGAATCTCCGAGATAAATATTATTGCGTTCTAGCATTACATTTCCTCGTCAATGTTTCTTTTTCTATGAGATTTAGAAGATTTTACATTAACAAAATGACCGATATCACAAACTGCATCATTAACATATTTGTTCATTTCAGTTTTCCATTTCGGTTCTTGATTTGCCAATGTTGTTAGCAAATCTTTTTGTCTTAATAGAATTTCAATTTCTTCGTCATCTAATTCTAAAATTGTTAAAGCCTTAACCAAAGCATCAATTCTTGTTTTTCTCTCATCAATCACTCCAAGATAATTGTTATTTTGGAGCTTTTGTTGTTCCTCTTTGATTTTTGAGAGAAATAGTTCGTTCTTGTTCATTACATTTCCTCATCATTTTGCTTTTTTCTCTCCTTAAAATCACTCTTTTTATTGTTTATTTGTTTAATTGTTATGTGACATCCACATGAAATAATTTGCTCACCACAGCAAGGACATCTCTCGGCATCACAGCCAAGAGAGTGTTCTTCATGAACTTTTGCCTTGCAGTCGTGACAGGTATGGGTAGAGTCGCAACCCTCGTCAAAGTCGCCAGCTTCTCCCATTTTAATTGGGTCATAAATAACCCCATCAATAATGTATTTTCGCATTTACATTTCCTCGCCCGAATTAGATTGTTTTTTCTTATTTTGTGTTTGTTTTTTTACTTCGTCTTGCGAATTAATTTTTTCCAAATCTTCTTTGACATCTTTTAATTCTTCATGCTTGTAGTCATAATATTTCCATTTATTGTCTAAAGTGAAGATATAAAAGTATTCAATCCAATAATTTTTAAACATTTCTTCTTTTGTCAAAATTTGTGCTTCATTTTCAGGATCATTGTCCTGTCTATCTCGGTTGTATGAAACACAAACATTCTCTTGCCTTTTGCCATACTCGTAGCTATGTTCTTTTGTAGGATCTGGATTAATGTTTTTTTCAAGAGAAGATAGATCGCCAAGAGTCAACAATTCTTCAACTTTTTTTCGGTCTTTGTAATGGTTTACTAGGATTTCTCCATTGTGTTCCAAATAACCATCAAAATGGCAATAAATAACTTTGTATTTGCCATCTTTTAATTCTTCTGCAATATAACTTCTTGTACTCATTCAAGACCTCCGTCTTGGAAATCTTCCATATTTTCAAAAAACTTATTTAGAGTTGATTTACAACTTTCTGCATTTTTTTGTGGAAGTTTCCCAAGTGATATATCTACTAAACTTTCCAATGTTTCCGAAGCATCTAACAGTCTAAGTTGTTTGTTAGTAAAGGTTTCAGCCATTTCCATAATGTAGTGATGCAGGATGGTGTATTCATAAATAACACCTGCATTGTTCCAAATAGAGTTCAAAGATCGTTCCATAATGGTTTGATTTTTGAAGTTCATAAATTCTTTGTTGACTTTTTCTTTTACCGAAGATATAAGTTCTTCTCTTGTTAAATCACATTTCTTCATCTTCGTCATCCTCGTAATAGTGTTCTATAAATTTGAATTTGCCTTTGCACTCATAAATAGAATCGACTTTTTCTTGCTTTTCGTAATAACTTAAAGTTTCTTTATTTAAGAATTTATCTACCAAATCTTTGAGTAAGCACTCATAACCTTGTTCGTTAACATCTTCAATTCTATCTAGTATTTTTTGAGATAGAGGAAGATATTTATAAATCCAATTCGCATAGCTAGACAAGTCATTTAGCCAGCCATCAAGACCATAAGTGTTATCGTATACATCGCCATCGTTATACCATTTGTAAACGAGTTTATTTAGCGCTGTACAAATTTGAGTTGCCATATTATCACCCTCGCCAATTCTTGGGAGATATTTATCAT
>CALDLU010000049.1:0-3675 GCA_937915245.1 uncultured Clostridia bacterium
TTTATTTTATAATAAAAATAAGGTTAGTAATTAACCGAAATGAACATAATTTGAAATAATTTTGTAAAAAGTTATTCCATAAAGCACATCATTCGTGATGTGCTTTTTCATTAAATTATTTGCTAATATCTTACAAAACAATTATAATAAGACTATGGAAAATGTTGTAATTAATCAAAATTATTTGAAGAATATAGATTTTGCAAGTCAAGTTGCATATTTTAAAGCAAGTGTTTTTGGTAGACGCAAAAAGATGGCAAAATTTAAAGATAAAAACACAGTTGAATATAATTTGGTAAAAGTGCTTAATGATGAACTAAAAAGATTATTAATGCCAGAAATAAAAACAGTTAATGAAATAGGTGAACAACTTGTTTTGGGTTTGGAAAAAATAAAAGGTGATAAGTTTACATTGGTGCAGTTAGATTTCAAAAAATATTTTGCATCGCTTTCATCTTCATATTTATATGAATTTTTCTTAAAAGACAAAATAAAACCTGAATTAAAACCACTTTTTGAAAAATATTGCAGTCAAATTCATTATTGCAATCCAGGGTTGCTTCCAAGCAATCTTTTTGCAGAACTTGCTTCAACAGAGTTTAAAAAAGAACTTATGGAACATTTTAAAGAGCAAAAAATTGTTGTTAGTTTAAGTTATGTTGATGATTTTTTAATATTATTTAATGAAAATCTAAACAAAGATTTTGTTATTTCAGAAATACAAGAATGTATCAAAAAAGTATTTTATAAACCAAATAATTTAAAATTCCAAAACAAAACAAAAATTCATTTAACTGATGACAAATTTAAGTTTATAACAAACAATAACTTGCCAGCAAGTTTTAACTATTTGGGGTATTGTTACAATTTGGAACTTGTTGAAAGCAGACTTAATTTTTCTTTTGGTTTTGCAACAAGAAAATTAGAGTTTTACAAAAATTGGTTTTATAAAATGGTAAAAGACAACTATTCAAACCAAGATAAATTACAAATGATACTTTTCACAATGACAAAAAAGATTGTTGTAAAAGAACCAACAGCAAAACACAAATATGTTGATTATTCGCCATTTCAGTTTTATCAAAATATAAAAAAGTATCCACAATATTTGAACGAACAGACAAAAGACTTTTTCAAAAATATTGTTGTTGATAGTTTTAAAAATCAGGGGTTAGTGCTTCCAAGTTATTTAAAGGATAAAGATGTTAATAGTGGTTATAATCTTTATCATAATTTTGTCAACAACAGAAGTGTGGCATTGAGCAAAAAGTTTGGTTATCCAAGGGAAAAATTAATCAAAATTTTATCAAAATATTCAAGTGAATATCTTGAAATACTATCATATGATAATTTAAGCAAACTATATCTTGAGTTGTTTTATATAAAACCTTATTAATGTTTAAAAAAGAATGGTAAGAGAATTTTCTTACCATTCTTTTAATTATCTCAACTGCTTAATATCATTTTTATTGCATAAATTTGTTTTGTATGTTAAAATACCTTGATTTTATGGAGTAAGATATGGCAGTTTATGATTTTAAATCAATAGAGAAAAAATGGCAGGATAGATGGGCAACTGATGAAAGATTAAGGGCAGTTGATTTTCACCCAACCAAGCCAAAGTATTATGTATTATATGAGTTTTTTAACATTAGTGGAAATCTTCATATGGGGCATCTTAAGGGTACAGTTCCTGCTGATGCACTTGCAAGATACAAAAGGTTAAAGGGCTATAATGTTTTGTTCCCAATCGGTGGAGATTCTTTTGGACTTCCAGCAGAAAATGCTGCAATAAAAAGGGGAATAAACCCAAGAAAATTTGTTGAAGACGGAATGAAAAACGCAATGGAACAATCAAAAAAGATTGGTCTATCTTTTGATTATTCTCGTAGTTTTTGCACAAGCGACCCAGAGTATTACAAGTGGACACAATGGATATTTTTGCAACTTCTCAAAACTGGTAAAGCTTATAAGAAAAAAGGGTATGTAAATTTTTGTCCAAAGTGTGAAACTGTGCTTTCAAATGAAGATAGCCAAGGTGGAAAGTGCGACCGTTGTGGCAGTGATGTTTTGCAAGTAAATCGTGATGTTTGGTTCTTAAAAATGCGTGAATATGCCGACAAATTACTTGGAAATGTTGACCGTATTGATATGGCAGAAAATTTAAAGGAAGCACAACGCAACTGGATAGGCAAAAGCGAAGGTATTGAACTTAATTTAGATTTAGTTGATGAAAATGATAATAAGATTGAAGATTTAAAAATATTTACAACTTGCATAGAAACAGTTTATGGAATAACATTTGTTGTTCTTGCTCCTGAACATGATTTGGTTGAAAAACTTGGCAAAAATATTAAAAATATTGAACAAGTAAAAGAATATCAAGAAAAAACGGCACTCAAAAGTGAATTTGACCGTATTAGTCAAGTTAAAAACAAAACTGGTTGTAAGTTAGATGGCATATATGCAATAAACCCTGTAACAAAGGCAAAAGTTCCTGTTTATCTTGCAGATTTTGTGCTTTGTGGATATGGCACAGGTGCAGTTATGGCAGTTCCAAGCCATGACCAAAGGGACTATGAATTTGCTGAATTATTTAACATTCCAAAAATTCAAGTTATTGAAGGTGATGTTTCAAAAAATGCAGTAGAAAAGTTAGAGTATTTGGAAAAGAACAGCAAAATGCTTAACTCTGGCGAATTTACAGGACTTCCAGTTCGTGAAGCAAAAAAGAAAATTGCCGAAATGGTAATAAACAAAGGTTATGGCAAAAAGGTAATAAACTACAAAATGCAAGACTGGCCATTCAATCGCCAAAGATATTGGGGAGAGCCATTCCCAGTTGTATTTTGTGATAACTGTGGTGTTGTCCCACTTGATGAAAAAGATTTACCATTAACACTCCCAGAAACAGATGACTATTTGCCAAATGAAAAAGGTGATTCTCCACTTTCAAAAATTAGTGATTTTGTAAATACCACTTGTCCAAAATGTGGTGGAAAAGCAAAAAGAGAAACTGACACAATGCCAAACTGGGCTGGTTCATCTTGGTATTGGCTTAGATATTGCGACCCACACAATAACGAGAAATTGGCAGATTTTGACAAATTGAAGTACTGGGGAAGTGTTGACTGTTATACTGGTGGAACAGAACATATCACAAGACATGTTTTGTATGCTTTCTTCTGGCAAAATTTCTTATATGAAATTGGTGCAGTTCCAACAAGAGACCCATTCATTAGAAAAATGGGCAGTGGGCTTATTTTGGATAGTGAAGGCAAAAAAATGAGTAAATCATCAGTAAATGGTGTTTCTCCACTTGAAGTAATTGATAAATATGGTGCAGATGTTGCAAGAATGCATTTACATTTCTTGGCAGGATATGAAGATAACTGTATGTGGACATTTGCTGGAATTGAAGGTATTGTTTCATTCTTGGATAAAGTTTGGAAATTACAAGATATGATAAAGGGTGATGCAGTGTCAAAAGAACACGAAGTTGAACTTAACGCATTAATCAAAAAAGTTAGTGATGATTATGAAAATCTTAAACTTAACACTGCAATTTCTGCTTGTATGATTTTCATTAAAAAGATAAAAGAAGATGGATTTATAACAAGGGAAGAATTAAGACAATTCTTGATTGTGTTAAATCCACTTGCACCACATATTACA
>CALDLU010000050.1:0-1340 GCA_937915245.1 uncultured Clostridia bacterium
AATCCTTACTAATGATGGTGATATTGCTCAAAAAATCAGTCATCCATCACATGAAACAGAAAAGGAATATATTGTAAAAATTGAAGGGTTAATTAAAGAAAGTGAGCTTGCTGTTCTTCGAGCAGGTGTTATTGAAAATGGTGTAAGAATGCCATCTGCCAAAGTAGAGTTACTTGATGTTAAAGATGGTAATTCAAGAATTAGTGTTACAATACATGAAGGTCAAAATAGACAAATTAGAAGAATGTTTGATTGTATTGGAAAAACAATTATAATGCTAAAAAGAGTAAGAATTGGAAACATTAAACTTGGTGGATTAAAGCGTGGAGAATACAAACAACTAAACCAATATGAACTTTTTGACTTATTAGGAGATTAATATGGATATTATTGTTATTGGTGGTGGTGCAAGTGGACTTTTTGTAAGTGGTGGATGCTCCCAAAAGGGTTACAATGTAACACTTATTGAAAAAAATGAAAAGGTTGGCAAAAAAATATATATAACAGGTAAGGGTCGATGCAATATAACCAATTGTTGTTCAAACGAAGAATATTTCTTGAATGTGCCAACAAACTCACGATTTTTATATAGCAGTATAAGTTCGTTCACGCCTTACGATACAATGCAATTTTTTGAAGAACATGGGTTAAAACTTAAAATTGAAAGGGGAAATAGAGTTTTCCCTGAAAGTGATAAATCTAGCGATATTATTAAAGTTTTGCAAAATTATTGTTTACAAAACGGAGTTACTATAAAACTTAATGAAGAAGTTATTGACTGCTATAAAAATAGTCAAACATCAAAATTTGTTGTTGTAACATCAAAAAATAAATATGAATGTGATAAGTTAATTATTTGCACTGGAGGAAAATCGTATAGTGCAACAGGAAGTAATGGATTTGGTTACAAGCTTGCCAAAAGGTTCGGACATACAATTATAGAACCTGTTTCAGCACTTTGCCCAATAAAACTCAAAGACAAATGGGTAAAAAATATAGAAGGTCTTTCATTAAAGAATGTAAAGTTATCTGCATACAGCAACAATAAACTTGTAAAATCAGAGTTTGGTGAAATGCTTTTTACATCAAATGGAATAAGTGGACCGATTGTTTTGACACTATCTAGTTATATTAATAGATTAACAAATATAAGTTTGGTATTAGATTTTAAGCCTGCCTTAACATATGAAACTTTAGAAAATAGGTTATTAAGAGAGTTTGAAAATAACAAAAATAGTCAAATCAATACAGTTATAAGAAGCTTACTTCCAAAAAATTTAGTATCTATATTTTTAAATTACATAAATTTATCTGAAAACACAAAAGTAAATAGTATAACT
>CALDLU010000051.1:0-3851 GCA_937915245.1 uncultured Clostridia bacterium
GTAATAGATTGCAAGAAGAAATACTTTCACAATTAAAGAAGGTGAAGTATGAAAAGATGTAGATTGGGAGATGTTGCAACTGTATATTTAAGCAATGTTGATAAAAAATCAAAAGAAAACCAAAAAGAAGTTGTTTTATGTAATTATGTAGATGTTTATAAAAATTGGGCTATAACAAATAAAATTGCAAAAGATTTTATGGTTTCAACAGCTTCGGATAGTGAAATAGAAAAGTTTACATTAAGGAAGGGTAATGTTGCTTTAACCAAAGATAGTGAAACAAGAGATGATATAGGGATATCAACATATATAGCAGATGATATAAATAACATGATATTGGGTTATCACAATGCTTTAATTATACCTAATGAAAAATTGTTAGATGGTAAATATCTTAATGCTTATCTTCATTCGCAAACTGCAAAAAGATATTTTGAATTAAATGCAAGTGGAAGTGGTCAAAGATACACACTAACGATAGACTCAATTTTGGATTTGATTGTCTATATGCCAGAATTAGATGAACAAAGAAGAATTGGGAATATTTTTTCAAGTATTGATAAAAAAATTGAAAACAATAATGCGATAAATAATAATTTAGAGCAACAAGCAATGTCTTTATATGATTATTGGTTTACACAATATAATTTCCCAGATATAGACTCCAAACCATATAAATTAAATGGCGGAATACTAATCTATAATAATATTTTAAAAAGAAATATACCAAAAGACTGGATTGTTGCGCCTATAAGTGAACACACTAATATCTACCAACCACAAACAATTAGTAATGAACTATTTAATGAGACTTATAATTATGAAGTATATGGTGGTGGTGGACTTATTGGAAGATATTTTGAATACAATCACAAAGAAAGTGAAGTAATTATTTCTTGTAGGGGTAATTGTGGTAATTTCTATTTTACTTCTCCTAAATCTTGGATTACTGGAAACGCGATGGTTGTTAATCCCAAAGATAAAAATTTAAGTAAATATTATCTATATCATTATTTTATGAGATATGGGGTAAAACAATATTTAAGTGGTTCGGTTCAAAAACAATTAACACGTGAAAATTTGTCTATAATGAATATAGTTATTCCACCAAAAAATATTCTCGAAGCCTTTGATAAGATAATCAAGCCCATATTTGACGAAATATTAAATCATAAATTAGAAATAACTAAATTAAATAGACTTAAAAATTGGCTTTTGCCATTACTCATGAATGGTCAGGCAACAATCAAAGAATAATGATGTAAATTATTATTTATGCTAATATAAAATTAAATTTCTCTCAGTGGCGAGAATATTAAATAAAAACGAACAGCCACTGCATAGTCGTTCTAGAAATAAAAGGAGAATAGACTATGAAAAAGGTCATTATTAACGAAATTATGCAAGGAATGTTAAAGCACCTTGATAATTCACAAATGAAAATGCTTTACAATGTGTTAGAAAGGTCGTTTGAAGGTATAGAACTGTCTAAAACGGAATCTCTAACAGATGAACAAAACATTGATTATATAAATTTGTTTGTATCAGCAAAAAGAGTAGAGGGATGTTCAGAAAAAACATTGCATTACTACTCTCAAACGATAAAATCGGTTATTGATTATATTGGGAAAGAAATCCCACACATAACAACAGAAGATTTAAGACACTACATAACAAGTTATCAAGAAGATAGGAAAAGTAGCAAAGTAACAATAGACAATATTCGTAGAATTTTATCAAGTTTCTTTGCTTGGTTGGAAGATGAAGATTATATTGTAAAAAGTCCGGTTAGACGTATTCATAAAGTCAAATCTGCTATAACGATTAAGGAAACATATACTGATGAAAATTTGGAACAGATGAGAGATAATTGTGATGAGTTAAGAGATTTAGCATTGATAGACATTTTAGCTTCAACTGGAATGAGAATAGGCGAATTAGTATTACTGAATAGGGAAGATATAAATTTTGAAGAAAGGGAATGTATTGTTTTTGGTAAAGGAAGCAAGGAAAGATTGGTTTATTTTGACGCAAGAACTAAAATTCACTTGCAAAATTATTTAAACAGTAGGAACGACACAAATAAAGCGTTGTTTGTATCTTTAAAAACACCTTTTAATCGAATGACAATAGGTGGAATAGAGGTTAGATTGCGTGAAATGGGCAGGAAATTGGGTATCAACAAGGTCCACCCACATAAATTTAGGAGAACACTAGCAACGATGGCAATAGATAAGGGAATGCCAGTAGAACAACTACAAAAATTGCTAGGACATCAAAGAATTGATACAACATTACAATATGCAATGGTAAAACAAAGCAATGTGAAAATTGCACACAGGAGATATATAGGATAAAATGAATAAAAGTTATTTGGAAAAGCTTAGATTTAATGAATTATACACTATGTCATCAGGAATATCATCAACAAAAGAACAAGCAGGACATGGTTATCCTTTCGTGTCTTTTTCAACCATTTTTAATAATTTCTTTCTTCCTGAACAATTACCCGATTTAATGGATACATCGGATAAGGATAGAGAGAATTGTTCTGTTTTAGAGGGTGATGTGTTTTTAACTAGAACAAGTGAAACTCCAGATGAACTGGCAATGAGTTGTGTATCATTAAAAAATTATACTAATGCAACTTTTAGTGGCTTTGCAAAGAGGTTGAGGCCAATCAATAAAGGTTTAACATATCCTAAGTATATGGCTTTTTATCTGCGTAGTCCATATTTTAGAAAAGTAATAAACAATAACACTATAATGACATTAAGAGCTAGTTTTAACGAGGATATGTTTTCATTTTTGAATTTATATCTTCCAAAATATGAAGAACAAGTCAAAATTGGTGATTTATTATACTTAATTGAAAAGAAAATCCAGTTAAATGAGCAGATAAATAATAATTTACCAAACTATTCATCAATGGTGGCTTGACCATTCATGAGTAATGGCAAAAGTTCATTTCTTAACTGAATTAGAGTGTTGTTTTCATTTATGTTCTTTGCAATTAAAGAAAACATAGGTGATGTCTTATTATGATATTCTTCTAAAAGCTCATGTTTAGGAACTAATAATTTAATATTTTTTAAATCATCATCTCCTACACCTTGTTGAGTAGCGCCATGAGAGAGAATATCCTTTAATTTTTCAAAATTTTCATTATGAATTACTGAAGCAACATATTCAAAAGTCAATTCATTACACTGTAATCCATAAAATCCTGTCGACAATATTGATTTATCTATAAAATTAGACATCTCATTATTTAAGAATAAATGTTTAACACTGTTTTTCATCTTGGCAAACCATACAGAATATAGTGTAGGTGCCATATTTGCTCTAGATTCCCTATTTTTATATGAAATTGTCCAGCCATTACCAATGTTCATTCCATTAACTTCGGAAGTTGCATAATAGATTTTGGTATCAAATTCACTAACTCCAGGTTTTATTAAAGAAAATAAATCATTTGTAAACATATTTTGAACCTTAAATTTGGTTTTTTGTGCTCTTTCTGAAAAAACAAATTCTTGATATAGGGTATCAATCATAGTAAGTAAATTATTATTTATAGTAATAAAATTCAAAACGATATATATATTTTGTTAAATGTCTATACAAAAACATATATAGACATAGATTTTTAATGTAAATTGGTGTAAATTTTTTTTGAAATCCCTAATCGTTCCGTTCAAGGTTTGATAGGGATTTTTTATTTTGTTTTCTCTTGCTATATTAGAACAAATGTTCTATACTAAAAACATAAGTGAACGGAAGTGTTCATTTATGAAAGGAGAAAGGTTTATGAAGGTTATTGATGAGAACAAAGTTAGTCATGTCCTTGA
>CALDLU010000052.1:0-2208 GCA_937915245.1 uncultured Clostridia bacterium
ATTAGGAGATTTTTTAGTTGTGTTTAAGTTTTAATTTTAGACATTCAAATTATTTATTTCTATGAAACCATTTAAAATATTCAATATTGTTAATTTTATATTTAAGATTGGGAGAAGGACATAATTCTATTATTGTATCATACATTTTTTTTGTTGGTTCAAACTCAATTTGGTCATTCTTGGATATAAATGACATATAGTAAGCTCCTTTGTTTGAATAAGGGTATCCTTTAACATCAATAATATCAGACCATTTCATTATTGTAATTATTTTATTAAAATGTTTAATAACTATTTCTTCTTCTGAAAAAATAACTTTACATAAAGTTTTTTTGTCAAAGAAAATAGCATATATGCAAAGCGATATTAAAAATACACCTATAAAAATTAGTGGGGAAAAATCTAATCCTTTAATTGCTGTCATAACTATCCCAAATATCAAACATATTATTGAAAGTATCATAAATAGCGGAGCAACAAAAAATACAATAAATTGATGAGCCCAAAATTCTTTTTTCATAAATACTCCTATTAAGCCCAAGATGTTCTTCTTGTTAGGGCTTCTGCTATTTCATGTAAAAATTGTTTACTTTTTTCATATAGATATGTGAAAATAAATTCACTTAACACCGTTATGCCTGCATACAAATCTCTAAAACCTGGGATATTCAATACTGATGAGGCATCTCCAAATTTGAAAGAACCCAGTGATATTAGTCCAGATAAAGCACTTTCACTGATTAAATTTTTCCAATAACTGAAATTTTTTAGGTTTACACCATTAATTGCATCAGTTGTTGCTGTACCTAATATATTACCTGCAAGGCTACCTAGGAATACAGCAACTGAACCCCACACTGCTCCAAGTCCAGCGAACCCACCAGATATAAAACCACCTAGGTACCCAGACCAATAAGAGTTACCTCCAAGTTTATTTTGTATTCCTCCAAGGAATCCACCGATTCCTGCACTGATTAATGCACCACCTAAATCAGCAAGTGTTCCAGAACTAAATACAGTAAGAATAATTCCACCAGCGACAATAGCCGAACTTATTATGGTTCCGAGAATAACATCTCCAAGCTTTTTAAAAAATTCTTTTGTTTTTTCCCATAAATCGCTGAACCAATTATAGCCATTTCCATCTGTGTTTGTAATTGGGTTATTCCCACAATAAATATAAAGGTTTAGTCCATTAAGAATGTTTTTATCTTCGTTCAATACAGACACATCATCAGCGTTGATAAATCTACCAGTTTGTGGGTCATAATATCTGCTGTTTAGGTAGTAAAGATTGGTCTCAAAATCATAGTAATAACTACGATAACGGAATGGATTTTTGAAGGCAATAAACTTGTTAATGTCTTCGATATTATTATATATTGGAAAATCACTGATTGCAACATATTCGCCATTATTCG
Source organism: uncultured Clostridia bacterium (assembly GCA_937915245.1). Taxonomy (GTDB): domain Bacteria; phylum Bacillota; class Clostridia; order Christensenellales; family UBA1242; genus UBA5893. Next base: position 1,422 of record CALDLU010000052.1, read on the forward strand.
ACAAATATTTTATTTTTTGGTTTCCCCATGCATCATATATATATTCACAAATTTGATTTCCAGTGCTATCATAAATGCCAATTATATCGTTTTGAGCATTTTTCTTATAAAGATAGTCGGCATCAACTTTTGCGTTGGTAAGGTGAAATCCAGTTATTCCATCTATTCCATAATAGAATGTGAAAGTATTGCAACAATCAATTTGTTTTATAATTTTATTCCCATTAAGGAAAAATTTTGTAGTGTAAAAACTATTGGAATTATTTGCTTCGGTTTGTGTATTAGATTTATCACAAAATTTAAAATTAGGGTGGTCTACATAAATTCTTTTGATTGTTCTTATGCCACTTGTATTATATTCGTATTGTGCCAAATCGTAAAATTTATTGGTTTCTTCATTAAATAACCTGTCATATGCTTCAAGTTGTCTTGCATTTGACCAAACAAGTTTTTTATTGCGATAAATATTTGGATTGCCTATTTCATCATATTCAAACTTTTCATTGTTAAACATAATGAGTTGGTCTTTCCAGCCAGAAGTAGGGTAGGTGTAGATGAAAGGAGTGCAAGAAAGCATATCCAAATTATCTACCAAAGTGAAGGCATAATCTAATCTTTGAGTAATGTTGCCACCAGCATCGTAAGAATAAACAGATGTTTTTGACATTTCTTTATTATCTTCTCGAACAAGACGAGAAATGCCGTCATATTGATAGCGAGAAAGTAGTTCGCCATTGCATCTTACTTCGATGATATTGCCTTTGTTGTCATATTTGTATTGTACGTT
>CALDLU010000053.1:0-5982 GCA_937915245.1 uncultured Clostridia bacterium
CTATCAAAACTTTCTCACGAAAATTTTAATATGATAGAAGATTATGAAGAATAAAAAGAAAAGGCAAAAATTTGCCTTTCCCTTTAATTTTATCTTATTTTTTATTGATTATCTTTATTTTCATCATCAGGATTTTCAATTTCAATAACATTGTTTTCTTTTGCAAGCAAATCTTTAAATGTTTTTCTTGCCTTTTTAATTTTTGCAGAAACAACAAATGTATCTACAAAATCAAACAAACCTTCCAAAATTAAAATTGTTCCCATTGAATACAATAATACATTTTCAACCGATGGACAACATACCAAAATAATTCCACATACCATAATCACCAAAGCAATTATGAAATCAAACCACCAATATTTTGCACCATATCTTCTGCAATCAAATGACCATTGCATTGAAAACAAACTTTTGATAATAAATACAAGCCCAAAAGTGAAACCTAATACACCACTATTTACCAAATATTCTGCTGAAGCAAATAAAACTATTCCCAAAGCAAAGTCTGCCATCCCTAAAATAAAACCAAAAGGTTCAATACCATACATAAAATAGCTAATACATTTTATAATTCCCATAACGAGAACAATGCTTGCAAACAAATATACTATTGTTGATTTTGCAAAGTCTGGACACGCAATAAATAAAATACCAATTACAATACTTGCTAATGCTTCTATAAGTGAAATTGATTTAATTTTTCTTAAAAATTCTCTCATAATTTTCTCCTTTTATAATTTCGTAAAAAGTATACATCATTATGAAATAAATTCAAAATAGTTTTAGGACACTTTTGATAATTTTAAACATTGTATTTAAAATTGTTGAAAATTATAATTGAATATATATTCAACCATATCTTATAATGTTTCTAATTCATTATCATTTACATTATCAACTATCTTAAACTTGTGTGAAAGCATATGCATATTAGGGTCAAATTTACATTTTCCTACAAATTTTTTATTTTGCAAAAAATACTCTATCCAAAGTTTATCATCTTCCAACATTCTATCAGTTGGTGTATTATTTTCATCATACCAATTTGGAATCATTTCTTCAGTTTCTTTTATTTCACCAATAAAATTTGAACATCTGTATATGTGAACAAGCATATTCACATGCTCACCTTTATACCAAACATCAAAAGCGATTTTCCCGACCATAGAGTAATCTAATGGGGTTACTCCTATTTCTTCTTGGGTTTCTCTTACCATTGCTTGGTCAATAGTTTCTCCCAAGTCTTGTTTTCCACCAATACCATTTAGTGTCCCTTTTGCAAATCCTCTTTTCTTTTCTCCAAGCAAGATTTTTCCTTCTTTTTGTATTAAAAGAAGGGTTGAATTGATTGTTCTTAAATTTTCCATATTTTCATCCTTTTAAATTTTATTTGACTGTTAATAAAAAAAATGACAAAATAAATACAGCCAAAAATTATTTTGCTTATTATTTTGCCATTCTAAAGAATTACTTCTCCAAAAAATCCAATAACCGGAATGGTCGAAATGGTTGTAATTATAATATAATAAAATGAATAAATTGTCAATAGTTAATTAATTATTATTGATATAATAAAATTAATGAAAAAATACAATAATCAATGCGCTTTTATTCCCTATTTTATTTGGTATGGTATAATAACTTTAGAAGCAAGGAAAAATGCAATACTATTATAGTTCCCTAATTTTATTTGGTATGGTATAATCATACTAAGTGAATTAGCTCAAATAGCATTTACCTACTTTAAAAAGTCTATAAACTTACATGGAAATTGGTTACTATAAGGGAGTATTTATGAAAAAAGCAAAATACATTTCAAATCCATTTATATATTTGTCTGGTGAAATTATGCCAATCTTAGGCATTATAACAACATTGATTGTAAAAGATTATTATGCCCTAATATTTTGCGTTTGCATTTTCCTTCTATGGACACTTCCAATCGTGTTTATGCGAAAACTTATGTTTAGAAAAATGTTGATAAACGAAGAGGGATTTACCATTTATTATGGTAAGTCGATTGTGAACAAATTGTTATGGAAAGACATAAAGGATACGCAGGTTCTGCTTACAGGACAAGGTGCGAGAATTCTTTTTTCCGATAAACCTCTTTATGTCGGCAAAGAAAGATGGCGCAATTATGATTGTATATTTGTAAATTTTAAAACAAGTTTTGCAATTGAACTATACAAATATAAAGATAAAATACCTGTTGAAATTAAAGGATTTGAAAAATTGCCTAAATATATAAGGGATATGCTAAGTTAAAGTTTAAGAGGAATAGTTTATACTGTTCCTCTTTTTTATTATAAAGACTGTATACGTTGTAATCTCTATCGTTTTATTGTATAATCGAAAGTGAAGTACATTGCCCAAAGTATTATAGTTTCCTAATTTTATTTGGTATGGTATAATAAGATTACACAAACCAATGAGACAACAACAATTCCAATTTAAAACCCCAACCAATTCATAGTTATTAAATTTAAAAATTCATCCATATTTTTCTCCTTTTATTCTAAATTTATTTTATTTATATTTTTATTGACTTTTGATGCTCTATTACATATAATAATTTTGAAGATAGGGATACAGCGCGAGTTTGCAATTGCATTCATCGACATCCCATCTTTTTTATTTATATTTTATTGACTTATTCCCACAAATTACATACACTATTATTGATTGAGATAATCTATATGAACTCAATTACAAGTTATATAACTTGGGGATAAAAAACATATTAATATGTTTTAGTGAGAGTAATTTTTACTCTCTTTTTTATTAAAAATTTTATTGACTTTTTATAAAAAATTGAATATACTAATAATACTTAGATAAATTCTTATCTATGATATTCCAACCTTTATGTTGGCTAAAGAACGATTTTTAATCGTTCTTTTTTAATTCTTCAATTTTCTATGATTTTCTTGTTTGTATGACATATTACCATATAAACATTTATTTTTTATTTCTCTTACATACTTTTGTGGCATTTCATTGGTATTAGCAGGTATAAATTTTTTACCAACTCTTATACTTTTACCTTCATCATCTAATGTTTCAATCTTTGCATTATAACTACTTTTACCATTCTCATAATCAGGTAACCGGAATCGACCTTTAGTTGTTAATTTTACTACTGCCAAATCATTATCTTTATTCTTGTCTACTACCACACTTTTTCTATAGTTACCTTTATCTTGATAACCTAGTTTTCTATATTCACTTTGTCCATAAAAATATTCATCTCTTGTTTGCAAAATACTTCCCTGTTTTATATTTTATACTCAATGTACCTTTTGTATTTCACAGCATCCGAATATTTAACAAAAAATTTTTCATTACCAGAGTAAATATATGTATCATTAAATAAAATCTAAATTTGTGCATTCCATGGATAGTTAGAATTTTGAGTATCTTTGCTTTATACATTTTTTCTCCTTTTACTTTTAAAATTTATTGACTTATTCCCACAAATTACATATACTATTACTGATTGAGATAACCTAAGTGGACTCAATTACAAGTTTTTAACTTGTTGAACAAAAAACATATTTAATATGTTTTAGTGAGAGTAATTTTTACTCTCTTTTTTATTAAAGAAATATTTTTATATTTATTAAATAATTATTTCATTTTTTCTTTACCTATATCTCAACTTTTATAATTCTATTTTCATAATCAATATTATATTTTAAAGGGGTATCTACTTATTTTTTTTTACATTTGAAACAACATTATTTGTCCAAGTCATAAATTGGGGGACAAACAAATATAGTCCAACAAATATAAATAAAAGAAGAAACAAAATACTAAATATTTGCTTTACAATACGCATAAATCAACCTTCGCTTTTTGTAAAAGTTGTTCCAATAGAAATTTATTATGTTTGATATATCAAATAGAGTGAAAGATGAAAAACATTTTGCTAAAACAATAACTGCAAAATACAAAATGTCTAACACTAAACATAAAGATTTTGTTAATATTGTTTTACTTGATATTCAAGAAGTGAAACAATTTTTTGATATTAAAGAACTTTCTAATCAATTACGATTACTAGATTTTTATTTCGTTGTTTTAAAGAACAATCCTGAATATATTGGTATAGTTAAAAACAATGAAACAAGAAGAATTGAAATAGGGAAAGTATTGAAAATTAAGGAATATTTATAACCTTAACAAAACTATGTAGTTTTTTATTATCATCTAAATAATAGAATGAAAAAATATTTTTTCTATGTGTCTTACTTCCATAGTCCAAAATGAACTATTAAGTAAAGACTTTTTTATTCTATATATTCTTTGATATTCAGTTTTCAAAATATTTTTTTTCTTAACATATTCTAATTTGCTTTCATCAATTTCAATGTTTAAATAGTATTTATCTTCTACATTCATAATTTCTCCATTTTGTTTGGTATAAAGGGTTGACATTTATATTTATAAGTAATATATTTAAATTAAGAAATTCAATTAGTCATTAAGTTGACTTCTTGTGGCAACACAGCTAGGGTATTGAATTTCTTTTTTTTATTTGTAAAATTTTTTATTATATTTTTTAATTTTGGCTCTCAATTTTTTGGGAGCTTTTCCTTTTTTATCTCCAAACTGATTTTCATTTTGCCAAAAAGATGGACTTATCCTTTTATGTTTTACATTGTCTGATAAAAATAGTTCTAAATCTAAACACTTTACACCATTGACATATTCAGGGTGAGTTTTTATATTTGCTTTAAACTTATGTCTCTTTCTTGCAGTTATTATTGCATCATGTGGATAACCAAAACGATTTAAATGCTTTGGATTTAAATCAACCCTTATTTCATTTTTTAGTAAATATTTTTTACTCAAAAATATAACTCCCTAGCATTAAATTAGTGGCTTCCTATTTTTTGTTGTTTTACCAGTGCAACCATTCTTGTAACTTTCAAACACTCTGCTCCACGCTTAACTTTACCCAAATTGTAAGCCATTCTTTCTAGTTCTGTGTAAAACTCTTTTTTCTTCGTCTAGGCTTATTAGTGCTATAAGGTCTTCTAGTGCGATATGCCAAATTTTACCCCCTTTTGCTTAAATTAAATAAGGCGAAGGCTAACTGTTTTATATATTAAAAAAAGTTCCATCCTCATTTGCTATAAGAATAAACTTTACAGTTTTATTCTTCTTAGACATATCACCTTATTTACATTTGACATAATATTTATTCATATGTTAGAATCACAATGACCACACTCCCAAAGAAACGGGAGAGCAACTGCAAATTGCGAGTTGACAGGAGAGAATGTTTGGTCTTTGTGCATAGACTCTCCACAATTAGCACTAACAAATGTTAGTGCTTTTTTATTTTCGCAAGTTTAACTTAATATCTTTAAAACTTTTATAATTTTAGTTTACTAATGTTATTTAGTATGATCTAATTTTAGGTTTCTCACCTACTCTATTTCTTTGAACAATAAATACTGATATTCCCTTTTTACCTTACCCCAATAATCATGTTCTTTTGATAAAATTGGTTTCCTTTTAACATTTAATTCTTATTCCATACATTATCTGCAGTTACAACTTCTAAATTTACTAAATCTTTATTCTTTTGCTATAATTTTCTTGACATATATTCTCTCCTTTTGTACCATATATATATTCCTCAAAGTTCTTGAACAAGAGAGTTGCAGTATTTGTAGCAACCGGATAGGAAATCGCTGAGGCGTATTTGAGATAGTTCCTATCATTAGCACTAACATCTGTTAGTGCTTTTATTATTTACCATCTTCTAATTATAGTTACCTAATTTTATTTGTTATAATATATTTATATAATCAATATTGTTTTGCATCACTACCTGTAAAACTTTCTCTTTCTACAAATAACTTAACAGGTTCTTTCTTTTCTTCCTTTACTGTTTCTTCCACTTTTTCAACCTTTACATCTTCTACTTTAACATTTTTCTTTTCTTCCATTTTCCTTACCTTACCT
>CALDLU010000054.1:0-1054 GCA_937915245.1 uncultured Clostridia bacterium
CTTAATACACAAATTAGTGATATGACTTTACAATCTCAAAACTCTCAAAGTCAAATCAATGCTCTTAATAACGAAATCAGTGAATTACAAGCAAGTGTTTCTTATTATGAAAGTTATATTGCCCAACTTGAAAATGGCGAACAGGTCGTTGCAACATTTGAGTTTGCTGGAAGTGTTTACAATATTCAAATCGTAAACAAAGGTTCAAAACTCTCTGTAACAACTCCAACAAGCACTGCTTATAAAATCTTCAACGGTTGGACTGTAAACGGCTCTGCAATAGATTTATCTACTTATACAATAACTACCAACACAAAAATTGTTGCAGATGTTACATACAAATATGATGTCAAATTCAAAGTTGACGATACAATTTACAATAGTCAAATTATTACTAAAAATAACTGTGCAACTGTTCCTACTAACCCAACAAAAGACGGTTACGAGTTTGACGGTTGGTCTTTAAATGGTGTTGATATTGTCTCAAATATTGCAAGTAAGCAAGTTACTGTAAATACAACTTATTATGCTGTGTTCACAAAGATACATACAGTTACATTTGTAAACGGAGAAGAAACAAGTACAATAAAAGTTAAAAATGGGATGTTTATAACTGAAATACCAAGTGCAACAGATACTTCAACAAAAATATTTAATGGTTGGAAAGTTGGAGATGATTTTATAGATTTTAATACTTATAAAATATATAGTGATACAACTTTTATTGCAGATTATACAGTCAAAGCTTTTAATACTATGACTTGGCAAGAAATTTCAAATATTTCAAAAAGTGGCGAAGCAAGTACTTACTTTAATGTAGGCGATGAAAAAACAATTACTGCAACAATCGAAGGTGTTAAGCAAGAGTTAACATTTGTAATTCTTGGTTTCAATCACGATGATCTTGCTGATGGAACTGGTAAGGCCGGCATATCAATCGGACTAAAAGGTGTTACTGCGAAAAAAGAATATAGTGTTTTTTATGGAAACTATGGCTATAAAAATAGTGATTTTTATAAAACAATACTTCCTGATATTCTAAGCAATTTACCTA
>CALDLU010000055.1:0-2518 GCA_937915245.1 uncultured Clostridia bacterium
GTCTATATCTCCACATCTTGTTCCCATAACAAGTCCTTCAAGTGGTGTGAATCCCATTGATGTGTCAACACTTTTGCCACCTTTTTCTGCACACAAACTTGAACCATTGCCAAGGTGAACAGTAATAAGTTTTGTATCTTCAACTTTCTTTCCTGTAAGTTTTGCAAGTTCACCACTAACATATTTGTGTGATGTTCCATGGAAACCATATTTCCTTATTTTAAATTCTTCATAATCTCTATATGGAAGACCATACATAAATGCATAATCAGGCATTGTTTGGTGGAAAGCAGTATCAAAAACTGCAATATTTGGTTTACCTTTACAAAGTGCCATACATGATTTTATTCCTGCGATATTTGCTGGCATATGAAGTGGACCAAGTGGTTTTAATTCTTCCAAGTTTGCAAGAACTTTGTCATCAACAATAACTGAATCTTTGTAGATTTCTCCACCATGAAGAACTCTGTGTCCAAATGCTTCAACTTCATCAAGTGATTTTAATACACCAATTTTTTCATCTGTTAAAACACTTAAAACTTTGTTCATTGCTTCACTGTGAGTTGGGAAAAATTCATCAAATTTATATTCATTGCCATTTGCTTTGTAAACAATAAATGAATCTTTTGCTCCTATTTTTTCGCAATTTCCTTTTGCGATAACTTTTTCACCATTCATATCAAAAAGTTGATATTTTAGTGAACTACTGCCTGAGTTAATAACTAATACTTTCATTCCTTCTCCTTTTTACATTGCAACACTGTGATTGCTGTCAAATAAACTATATCCATAACAGTTGCTCCCCTTGATAAATCATTTACAGGTTTTTTTAGTCCCACCGTTATTGGACCTATTGCATAAAGTTTTCCAAAATAAGAAATTGCTTTATAGCATATATTAGCCGAATTTAATTCGGGAAATACCAACACATTTGCTCCACCATAAAAATCTTTACCTTCTCCCATTTTTAGACTGGCAACATTTTTAAGTAAAGCACTATCCAACTGAACTTCTCCAATAGACTTTATATCTTTGTTATTCAATTTAAAAATTTCTTGTGATTTACTCATTTTTTGAGTTATTTCACTATTTGCACTACCATATGTTGAATATGATAAAAATGCAACTTTTGGCTCTACATTAGAAAGAATTTTAAATTCATCTACTGCTCTTTTTGCAATTATTGGCAATTGCTCAATACTTGGATTTTCAATAAGTCCACAATCTGTCATTATAAACGGATTGTTTGTTAAACCATTCTCTCCAATAATTAAGGTGTATGAATTTACAAAACTATCTTCTTTTTTAAGCAACTGCAACGCTGGTTTTAGGTTATCTTTTGTGCTAACTTCTGCACCACCAACCATTCCATCTGCGTAACCACATTTTACAAGCATTGTTGCAAAATAATGTGGATTTAAAATTAATTTTTGTGCGTCTTCGATTGTCAACCCTTTATCTTTTCTTGCTTCAAATAAATTTTGAGTAAGCATCTCGGTTAATTGTGAAGTCTTTGGATTTATTATGCCAAATTTTCCAAGTTTTTTGTTTTGCATAATAAGTGAACTTTCATCACCAATAAGCACTGGTTCACATATGCCAAGTTTTTTAAGTTTTAACACTGCTTGCACAGTTCTGTCTGAAAAACTTGCTTCTGGAAAGACAATTTTTTTGTTGCTATTTTTTGTGAGTTTTAATAATTGTTTGCAAAAATTCATATTTATCCTTCTAATAGTGAGTTTACTTTCATATATTAACTTATACAAATATTTTTGTCAATTTTTTATGAAAAAAAAGTTAGTTTTATCAATACTTGTTTCAGTTATAATTTTGTGTCTTGTTATCTCACCACAAAAATATATCTTGGTTACAAAAAATGCAATAGATATTTGGGCAAAAGTTTTACTTCCTGCCCTTTTCCCCTTTTTTGTTTTTACAAAACTTTTAACAAGTCTTGGTTATGTTCAAAATGTTAGTTCCGTTTTTAAAAATCTTACTTACAAATTATACAAAACTCCACCCATTAGTGGTTATGCATTTTTCATTAGTATACTCAGTGGTTACCCTGTTGGGAGTAAACTTGTTAGTGATTTGTATGACAGTGGTCAAATGACAAAATTGGAAGCAAAAAAAACACTGACATTTACATCAAATTCTGGTCCAATGTTTATTTTGGGAAGTGTTGGAATTGGTATGTTACAAAACCAAAAAATTGGATTTATTTTATTATTTTCACATATTATTAGTGCAATTTTTAATGGACTTTTATATAAAAATATTAAGGGCGAAAATACATATAAAAATTCAAAAAATTTATATTCTCAAACAGGCGATTTATCTACATCTGTAAATAATTCAATTTCTGCGATTTTAACTGTTGGTGGAATGGTTATTGTTGCATTTATTTTTATTGAAATTTTAAATAATTTTAATATTTTTTATCCAATTATTTTTATATTTTCAAAAATAGGAATAAATGCTAATATTTCAAGTGGAATAATTAATGGATTTTTTGAAA
>CALDLU010000056.1:0-4929 GCA_937915245.1 uncultured Clostridia bacterium
CAGCCCCTGCTCTACACTTGGATTATATCTTGTGATTTCTTGTTGCTTTTTTATTAATTTCATCTTTCCCTTTAGTATATGCTTATTTCATTTTATTTTATCATTTTATAAAAAGATAAGTCAACTTTTATATATGAAAAAGCCACCAAAAAAAATGGTGGCTTATGCTATCTTTCCATTCCGTTATTTTTTAGTGGTTCGTTTTCATTGTGTGGTAAATCTACAATCACTGTGTTATATGACTTATTCCCACAAGCAACTCTAATTTCTGCAGTATGTATATCACCTTGAATATAAATTTTTGTGTGCTTTGGCATAATTTCTTCAAGACCTTGTCCAAGATATGCAACCAAAACACAATCAAGATTTACAAAAATATTATTTGCATCATCCTTTTTGGGCATTTCATTAAATGTTGCATTAAATTTACCTTTTGTACAAAGAGCATAACCTATTTCATCGGCGAGTCTTGGTTCCAAATCGTATGTTTTTTCACTGAAATCTCTTAAGAGTTCTTTTCTATCTTCAAAAGTAAAACTTTTATCTTCTTTTAGGCGTTTGTTATACAATCTTTTTATAATTGCAATCATACTACCTGTAATGTCATCAATATAACTTGCTGAAATTTGCATATTCTTCTCCTATCTAATAAAATAATCTTTTACAAAATTTTCATTTTCTATATTTCTTAAAATTATTGGTTGCATATTTTGAGTGAGTTCAATCTTTGTTGACTTTTTATTGCCTATCATTTCAAGGTTCATCCCATTACCCAGCAAATCTAACATATCAACTTTTGTAATGTCAAGCATTGCTATGTAAACTTCCATTGCTATGCTTTCATAATTGCGATTATACAAGTCATTAAAATCAAGATGAAGTTCATTTTTGTTTATTGCCCTTAAAAAGATATCATTAATATATTCAAAAACATCAATAAGTTTGTCTTCAAATTCTTCAAGGTCTTTTAGGAGTTCTTCATCCATTGGCTTTTGTGCTTTTTGGGTAATCTTGTCTATATAAAGTTGCCTTACCACTCCACAAAAGTTATTTGTTAATCTTTCGGTGTAGATTTTATTACTCATTTTTTGCTCCTTATTTTTCGATCTCGTTTTCTTTGTTTTCTATCTTCTTTAAATATTCTTGTCCATCACTTGTTTCAAGTTTAATTTCGGATGCTTGGTTGTTACCTTTTATCTTTATCTTACTATTTTGGGGCAAAACTTCAACAGTATTCATTCCAATATAATCAGAGAAAATTGATTCAAACTCTTTGTTCAGAGATACTGGACTATCTGTGTTTGCCGACAAATTGTCAATAGCAAACTCTCCCTTATTTTTTAGTTTTAAAGATATACAAATACTGATTTCTTCAAACATATTTTCAATACCTTTGTCAAACTCTGTTAACTGATTATCATAATATCTTTTGTATTTTTTGACATCAAGATTTGGGAATCTTTTATTGAGTTGTTCAACAAAGCACTTCCTATATATTGAAAGTAAACTTTTTGTAATTTCATTCGTATATTTCTTATTTTGCATTTTTCTTCTGTCCTTAAATCTCTTTTATTATAGCACCAATATATTTTATTTTCAAGACCCTAGACTGTGTCAAACGGAAATTTTTTTTCGTAATATAACATACAAGGAGAAATTATGTGTGGCATTATTGGTTATATAGGTCAAAATAAAGATTTTATTACAAAACAAATGATAAATTCGTTAAAAAAATTGGAATATCGTGGCTATGATAGTTCTGGTATTTGTCTTTTATGTGATAGCGAATTTAAAGTATACAAAAGCCTTGGTGAAATAAAAAACTTGGAGCAAGTTGCCAACTATAATGTTTTATCACATATGGCAATTGCTCACACAAGGTGGGCAACTCATGGCAAAGTGTGTTTTGAGAATATTCACCCACACACATCTCAAAAAGGTAATTGGTCGCTTGTTCATAATGGCATTATAGAAAACTATGAAGAACTGAAATTAAAATACCTAAAAGATGTTAGTTTTTATGGAGAAACCGATACAGAGATTTTACCCAACCTGATGGAGAAATTTGGTTTTTATGAAACACTAAAATTGCTTAAAGGAAGTTTTGGTATTTGCGCAATAAACAAAAATGAACCAAACAAAATGTATGTTGCAAGACAGCATAGTCCACTTTATGTGGCAACTAATAATAATGTAAGTATGGTTGCAAGCGACCCAATAGTTTTTGCAGACAAATTTGAATATTACACACCACTTCAAGAACAAAGTTATGCAGTTGTTGAGTTTAATAAAGTAAAATTTTTTGATTTTAATAATGAAGAAATATCTCCACAAAAGCATAAACTAGGCGTATTTGAAAAATCTGCACAAAAAGGAAATTACCCATATTTCGCCGAAAAAGAAATAAAAGAAATTCCAAGAGTTTTGGAAAATGTTATAGAAAATTATGAACAAACTCCATATCTTGAAAAAATTGATTATAACTTTTTAAAAAATATAGAAAAAATATATTTAATTGGCTGTGGCACTGCTTATCATGCGTGTCTTATGGGTGAAAAATATATCGAAAAAAATGCAAAAATTCCTTGTAAAGCATTTTATGCAAGTGAATTTAGATATTCTCCACCAATAATAAATGAAAAGACATTATGTATTTATTCAAGTCAAAGTGGAGAAACTGCTGACACACTTATGTCGCTTAATCTTGCAAAAGAAAAAGGTGCAAAAACCATTGCATTAGTTAATGTTCCATATTCAAGTATTGCAAAAAATTGTGATATAATTTTGCCAATTTGTGCAGGTATGGAAATTGCTGTTATTTCAACAAAAGCATATTCTTCAATGTTGTTTGTTTTTTACTTGCTTGCAAAACATTTAGAAAATATTAAAAATAATAAAAAATATGACAAAAATATAATAAATAATTTAAAAATATTAAAAAAATGTAATTTTTTAAAAAATATTAATAAAATAAATAAATTTGTAAATTTAATAAATAATAACGAAAAAATATTCTTTATTGGAAAAGATGAAGACTATATCACAAGTATGGAAGCAAGTTTAAAACTAAAAGAAATAACATATATAAATTGCATTAGTATTCCAAGTGGCGAGTTAAAGCATGGCACTCTTGCCCTTGTTGATGACAAAAGTTTGGTATTTGTTACTGCAACAAACAAAGATGTTTTGGACAAAAATCTTGCAAGTGCAAGTGAGATAAAATCAAGGCTTGGCAAAATTGTTTTGGTAACAAATCTTACCTTATCAAAACAAGATTTAAAAAATGTTGATTATCTATTTACTTTTGATAGTTGTCCAATGGAACTTTCTAGTATGCTTGCAATAACATTCTATCAATATCTTGCTTACAAAACTTGTATATCAAAAAAACTTAACCCAGACAAACCACGAAATCTTGCAAAAAGTGTAACGGTGGAATAACATTTCCATAATAAATGCAAACCAAAAGGTTTGCATTTTTGTTTGTTTTGCTTAAATAGATTTTTTCAAAGTCAGTCGTTGGGGTCGGCAGTCGAAATGATATAGAATATTTTTAAATTGCATTTCGCTCCCTTACTCCCTTGATAGACAAACGAGAAATCCTAAATGTTTAAATTGTTTTTTAATATACCTTTGCAACCAAAATTGTCATATCATCAAGTGCAATTCCATGGTTATTTTCAACTGCTTTGTCCATAAGTTTGTCTGCTACTTCTTGTGGACTATATGAGTTTATATTGTTTATATAATTCGCCATTTCTTCATCGCTTGCAAAACTATCTGTAACACCATCAGTTGTAATAATAATCATATCACCGCTATATAGCATTGAACTTTTTATTGTTGGAACAATGTTAGACACAATGCCAAGTGGAAGTGCATTGCAAGAAATTGTGGAAATTGTATCTTTGTGTTTTATATATCCATTTGTTGCGCCCAACTTAATAAAATCTACCCCACCTGTTTTTAGGTCAATTATTGACATATCCAAGCATGAGAATATATTGTCATTACCAAGTGCCAAAAACTTATTTACAATAGATAATATAACTTCATTTTCAAAACCAGCTTTATAAAAGTTTTCAATAAGTCCAATAGCAGTTTCACTTGCTTTTTGAGCTTTTTCACCACTACCCATACCATCACAAAGTGCCATCAAAATTTTGCCATCTTCCATTCTTACAATAGAATAGCAATCTCCACTTTTTTGAGATGATGATTTTGTCATTGCACTAGTACCAAAAATCACATTGTATTTTGGTGCAGGTTTTAGATTTAAAATTTTCCAGCCAGCATGTTCACTAACATTTTCTGTTTCGACTGACATTTTTGTGTTACAAACTTTTGAAACAACTTGCACAATTTTTGATTTTAAACTATCTTCGTTTTTAACTTCCAAAACTGCATTAACATCATTTGTATCATGATAAACTATGGCATCACTGCAAAGAATATCATTATACAAAAGTTCATCAATTATTTCTTTTTCCATACCTTTGTCAAAATCAACATTTTTACCTATATCATTTGACAAGTTTTTCATAACAGTACTTATTCCATATAATTGTTCGCTAATTAATATTTTGCTAGAATCCAAACTATTTACCATTTGGGCATAACTTTTGTATTGTTCCAATAGGTTGTTTATTTCATACACCATTTGATTTACTTTAAAACACCTACTTGTAAGAACGCTTGGAATATCTAATAATGTTACCCTGCCTTTTTCGTAACCAACATTAATTAAATTTGCAAGAATTTTATTTGTTTCTTCACTATATTGCTTTAAACATTTTGATTTGTTTTCACAATCACTACACATCATTCCTTTTGTTTCTGTAAGCATTAAAGGGTTTAAATCACTTTCACTTGTCCTATCTTTTATCATCGACCTATAAACTTTATCCATTTCTGCAAATATTTGACTTA
>CALDLU010000057.1:0-1968 GCA_937915245.1 uncultured Clostridia bacterium
GAATGTACATATGCTTTTGTTTCAAAACCTGTTTGTAATTTTGTAACTTCACTATCATCAACAGTTTCTGTAACTTTTTTTACTTTAATTGTAACATCAATCATTTGTCCATCACGATTAACAGACAAAACAACATCACTATCAGTTATTTCTGTATTTTTGTTAAAAGGTTTTGAAATTAATTGGGAAATTGTTCCAGAAAATGCAAAACTTATTTTTTCGCCATTTACTTTCCAAATTACATCGCCTTCTTGCAAAACTTCACTGCCAACATACTCAATTTTAGTATTATCAACAGCCTTTACTTGTGGTATATCATAACCGAATGATACTAACAGTATAAATGAAAATAAAATTGCACTCAAAAAGTTAAAAAATACCCCTGCTCCATATACTAGAAGCCTTTTCCATGGTTTTTGTTCATTAAATAAAAGTTCAGTTTCTTTTTTAGGTTCATTATTTTTATCTAATTCAATTACTTTTTCTTTTTCATCTTTTGTTTTTTCTTCTTTTATTGATTCAATTTTATTTTCTTCAATTTTTTGGTCATTACTATCTTCTATTTTATTATTTTCAGCAGATGATTTATCTTTATCTTTTTCATCATCTTCATCATTTTCACCAGCAAATGCGCAATATCCACCAAGAGGGAAAATTCTTAATGATATAAGCTCTCCCCTTTTATTCTTTCTTTGGAATATTGCTTTACCAAATCCTATAGAAAATTCTGTTATTTTAAAGTTTAATAACCTACCAACAACATAATGCCCAAATTCATGAATTAATACCATTAATAGCAATACCATAATTGCCAAAATGACATATAAAATTGTTGTAAATACTTCCATGCCAGAAGCGAGAATTAAATTCATAAAATCTCCTTAATTTATACAATAAAAATCAAAAATGCAAAAAAGATAAATGGTGCACAAAATAAATGACTGTCTATTCTGTCGAGTATTCCACCATGCCCTGGTAAAATATTACCACTATCCTTAACATTTGCGTTTCGTTTTAATTTACTTTCAAACAAATCACCTAGTTGACAAAGTACCGATGCAACTAAACCGATTATTATTAAATGCCAAAATTTAACACCAAATTCAGTGAACATTTCAGCATATTTTGGTATTGAATTAAAAATTAAAAATGTTACGACTGCAGATGCTCCACCCCATAGAAGTCCGCCAACAGCACCTGATATTGTTTTATTGGGACTAATGTTTGGACACAATTTTTTACCTTTAATAAGTGAGCCTGTCAAATATGCAAATGTATCTGTAAAGATTGGTATAACAAATGTTACAACAAGTGCAAATGTTGCAAACAATGTCAAATATTCTTTTGGCTTTACAAAAACATAACTTGCTGTTCCAAAGTTATTAATTAAAATTAATCCAAAAATTAATGCAGTTGGATACAAACATGCAAAAAATGTATGCATTGACTTGAATATTGAAAAAGTGTCTGACCTAATCTTAAGATTTCTTGTCTTAATTTCATTGTTAGTTTTTTTAGCAAATGTTATGCCAAATAAAGCAAGTAAGCCAACAATTAATATTAAAACAGATAATTCTATTAAAAGAATCATATACCATTTTAATTCCAAACTTACGCACAAAATATAAATTGCATATGTTATTATTGGATAACACAATGGAATATACTTGTTGTTATACATATTTGATCTTGCAAGTATATTTGTCATTTCATATGCACCAATAGTTGCTAAAATTATAACAAATGCATCAAATATATAAGTTGTTATATTTCTTGCGAATAAAACTAACACTAATACAGCTAAAATCATAGCACCTGTTATCACTCTTTGTTTCATTTATTTTTTCTCCTGTTTTATCTTTCCAAATCGTCTATCTCTAGACTGATATTCAATTATTGCTTTTTCAAGTTGTTTTTTATCAAAATCAGGCCAATGAATTTTTGGAAAATATAGTTCACTATAAGCTG
>CALDLU010000058.1:0-9845 GCA_937915245.1 uncultured Clostridia bacterium
CTCCTAATCACTAATCAGGAGATTTTTTCTAATCATTTGCAATGCTATGTTCCCTAGTACCAAATCATTTGACTTAATTTGTTACTAAATATATACTATCTTTAGTAGGAGTATTTATGAAAAAAGGATTCTGGACTCATCAACTGGAACTTTTATTTTTCTGGTCATTATCTACAATCCTTTCACTATCTTGCTTGATAGTTGGCATAGTAATGACAACAATTGACCAATCTGTCTATTGGCCTATCATAGTCATTGGCGTATATTCAACATTAATTTGCATATATGCTATTTTCTTTGACAAAAAAACTTTATGTAAAGTTATTTTTTCAGAAGAAGAAATAATTTTAAAACGATTGAACAAAATAATTACTATAATGAAATGGTCTGATATCATTGAAGTTAAAGGATGCCTTTACGGGAATAGAGGTAATGCCTATATCTCATTTATCTCCAATAATAAGCAAATTGATTTTGTACCAACCAAAAAAATGTATGATACAATAATAGAATTATGTCCTTCTCCCAATCTTAAATATGAAATCAACAATATTGAATATTTTAAAGGGTTTCATAGAAATAAAAAATCTTAGGATTTCTCCTAAGATTTTTTTTGTTTATCTTTTGTTATGTAATTTTATTCTTTACGGTACCCTTCTCCACGCATATACCTTGATTGCAGGTGGTTGAACAGATGAAGATTTGCCATATAATGAATTTGAGTAGGAAGCATTTAACTGAAGATCATGAAGATACATTTGCCAACCACTTCCACTTGCAGAACCATTAGTGATTTGAGAACCTAACCACAATGCACCACTTGCTTCTGGGTTATGGTCAAAGGTTACGCAACCCCATACGCCATGAACACGCCCTGATATTTCTGGCAACCCAGCTTGTATTGTTTGCAATGCTCCACTTGATGCTGTCCACAACGCATAGCCTTCTGGCAACATTGTCCAATTTCCGCCAAACAAACTGGCAGGACTTGTTGTACTTGTTGTTGACATATATATAGAGCCAACAGGGTAAACTTTACTTAAAACATTTTCTCCATTAATTTGAATTTCCCCATTACAATTAAAATTTGCCATAACACTCTCCTATTTTAACCAACTAGGTTTTACTGGAATGATTGTTGAAATATCAATGCCATCAACATACTTGTCAGTTATATCTAGCCATTCTTTATACCAACGCAAAAGTTCTAAATTTTGATTGCTATCAATTTGGGAATACCAAACCATTCCCCTATTTACAACAGAAAAACATTGTTCTTCTCTTAATCTTCTAAGATTATTCAAAATTTCTTCTTTTGTTAATGGTTCGACTTTTAAAATATTTTCATATTCATCAAACGCTTCTTGTGGTTTCACATATTCAACATCTACCACTTCTTTTAAATCTTTTCCACCGTTTGGATACATTCTCACAACTTCAAAATGTGATTGCTTTTGAACTTCTTGTATTGCATCGTGATGACAGACAAAAAGTTTGTCTTCAACTAACTTTTCGGTTAGTAAATTTACTTCATTTTTTTGAATTTCTTTAATTTTGTAATTATCAAATATTCGCATTATTCCTCCTTTTCAAAACACTATATAACAAAAGTGCTTGTTGTTGCATCATATTGAATTTTTGTTATTTTTGGATTATTTTCCAAAGCTTCAATTCTTTGTTCCAATAAATCAACTTTTTGGGTTAGCGTATTGACTTTTTGTTGCAATACATCTACTGTTTGCGTTAATTCATCGAACTGCGTTTTATCTGTTTTTTCATCTGCATTAAATTGTGCAACAAATTCGCCATTTTTTGAAACTTTTGTTCCCAATGATTCAACAGAATGGTCATATGCTTCTTGAGATTTTGTTTTTGCTTCATTTGCAATTTGTAGAGCATTTCCTGAATCTTTTTCACTTTGAATTATAGAATCTTGAAATTTTTGCATTAATTGAGCATTTAAAGCAGTTCCTTCTTCTTTTATATCTCCTGCGATTAATTCAATATTCGCAATCATTTCATTTGCATTTTGTTCAAGAATTGTGATTTTTCTTCTATTTGGGTAATAGGACTGTCTATCCTTAAATTCTTGTTTTTCGTACATAATTAGTTTTTCTCCTATACTATTTAATTGTTTTTTGTAACGCTTCTAGTTGAGTTTGGTTTTTTGTCATCTTATCTAAAATTTCATTTTTTTGAATGTTTAATTCATTAATTTGATTATCCAAGTTTTCTGTTTCTGGAATATTTTGTAACATAATATTGTTTGTGATTTCATCTCTAATTTTAACTAAACTCTCAACTTTTGAAACTATTTTTTCAAGTTCTTTTTCATCTATTTTTAATGTTTTTGAGATTGTTTTTGCACTTTTCTTTACATATGAAATTGCTTCTTTGCTTAAAGTTTGGTCTATGCCTTCGCCTTTTGCACCTTTAATGAGTATAACTATTCTTGTATACACAGCATAAATAGACACAGCAAGAACATATGAACTTATCATACTATCTATTGCTTGTGTTGAGAACCATTGTGATTTATAAAAACCAAAATACAATGCATTAAAAAGCACCGAGAGTAACATCGGTATGAACACTATCACTGTATTAATTGCTTTTCTTTTGTTCTCATCAAACTTTGCAGTGAATTTTTTAATCGGCCATTTAATTAGCATAGTAAGAGCAAAGACTAATAGTGCAATAACAACGATTTCCAAAGAAATTTCTTTTAAATTTAGTACAAATTCGTTATCCATAATTTTTCTCCTTTATATTCGACTTTTTTTACTTTTTCCTCCTCTATTCCAGTATAATTCGACAAAATTCTTATGCCGTCTAACTTTTACTAATTGGTTCTAAGCTTTTAACATTTAACACAAAAATCTCATCATTTCACCCTTTATTCCCAATAAAAAATATCAGCGAATATATTATTCACTGACATTTAATCAATATTTTTTGGTTCACAAAGATAAAATCTTATTTAAACTTTCTATATCATCTATAATGATATATTTCATTCTATATTAGTTTTCTTTGCTATAATTTTACTTTCAAATATGCAAGAGTCTTTATTATTACCTAAACAATAACAAGATAAAAAGCAGATAGATTATAATTTCTACCTGCCCATTCTTTATAATCCTAATATTTCTATTATTTGCTTTTCTGATAAATTATAATGCTTGCCCATTTTTATCCATTTATCAACCATTATTTTATACTCATTGTACATTTCATGATGAGAATTGAAATCATGTCTTTCATTTTCAGTTAATTCACAAAATCTATTAAGATTAAATAAGATAAATTCACAATATGATAATATTTGAGATTCATTATTACCATCAAATCCTTTAAAATAAATATCAGATTCTTTAATAGATTCACTATTAATAGTATTATAAGAATGTTTCATTGCACAATATAAATCCAAAATATCCCAGACAAGTTCACATTGTTCACTCGTCATCTCTGTTGAAAATTCTTCAAATAAATTATACTCATGTGTAAAACCATATTGTAATATCTTAATATTATTATCATATAATTCTTCATCATGTTTATTCTTACGTAAAGAAGCTATATCTCGTAAAATTTTAAATTGATTTAATAAATTTAATTTTTGATATTCATCAAATATTTGTTCCATAATAAATTTTCCCTCCCCCTTGATTAAATTTTATATGATAATGTTATACTTTGTCAATTTTCTAAAACTGAAAATTTTCTAATTTTTAGACATAATAAAATAATTTTCTTATCAACAAAAAATTCAACTTATCAAGCTTTGGTGCAGATGACAGGACTTGAACCTGCAAGGTTGCCCACTAGAACCTGAATCTAGCGCGTGTACCAATTTCGCCACATCTGCATACATTATAAGTTTACAACATATTTATTTTTTTTTCAACTTAAAACATTTGACCAAAGTAAATTTTTGAACTATATCTTTTATATTAAAAGGAGAATAATTTATGAACAAAACTATTATTATTTATCATTCATACACTCAAAATACAGAAAAAGTTGCAAATATGATAAAAGAACAATTAGATTGTGATATTTTGAAGTTGAACCCTAAAAAAGCATTTTCAACCGACTATCAAACAGTTGTTGATGAATGGCAAAACAATTCAATAAAAGATGAAGTCGAAATTGAAGATATTAACATTGATTTATCGAAATATGATAACATTATTTTAGGTTCTCCAATTTGGTGGTACACAATCACACCTGTAATCTCGACCTTTTTGAAAAAATATAATCTTGAAGGCAAAAATATTTATCCATTTGTTACAAGTGCAGGCTGGTTTGGACATTCACTTGTAGATATTAAAAAATTAGGCCAAAACGCTAATGTAAAATCAGGTTTGCAAGTTACATTTGATGAAGATTACAATTTGCACAAAATTGTATCCAGCAAACCAAAAATTGAAGACTGGGTAAATTTAATAAAATAAAAAAGACTAAAAAAGTCTTTTTTAAAATGTTAACTCATCGCTATTTTCTTTTGGTATATATTTCTCAACGGTTGTATGTTTTGGTGTTGACACTGTTACATCAAACTTTAGATTATCGTTATTTTTAACTTTGTATACAGTATTCACCATTTCCAAATCATCTTTTGTCAAGTCATGAATGTGGTTCAGACCTTTGCCCGATTCATAATACATTATCGTTTTATTTCTTTCAGCACTATCATAAATATCAACAAAACCCAATGTGTGTAACATTTCATGTTTTATGATACCTTTTAAGTAGTCAGTGTCATTTTTATCTAAATTTTCTTGTGGAACAATTTTATCAATTTGCACTTCCATTTTTATTGGATAATTGATATATCCCCAAAACCCTGTTGAATTAACTTTTGTAACCGCAAGCCCATTGCTTTTATCACTTTTTGTTTTGTTAATAGATATCGACTTTAATGCTTTTTTTGAATTGTCTAATTCAACCTTATATGTAACACCAGTTAAATCAACATCTAATTCTTCCACAGCATTTTTTATGCATTGTTTTTGTTCACTAGAAAAGTTTTCATCTATCATAACTTGAATATCTTTATTGGTTAATGGCAATGTTAGAGGCACTCTAAATATATTTTGCATAAATCTATCTTTTGAAACACCATTTGTTTTATAATTTGAATTTATCATAGTATAAACAAAACTTCCGCCCAACGCAATCATAACAATAATTGATACTTTTTCAGCAATATTCCAAAATTTATCTTTGAATGTTGGTTTTTCTTCTCTCCTTGGTAAAGATATTATATCATCAATATTCAATACACTTTCTTTCTCTTTTTTCATATTCCTTCCTTTACTTTATTTGTATTATAGCATAAACACTACACAATTTCAATAATATACTAAATTTGACAAAATTTATGTTTTATGATAATATATAAAAAAGGAGAAAGTTATGAAATATTTAATCTTTTTAGCAAGCGTTGCAATGATAGTTTTAACATTTGCATTCCCTTGTTTTGCTTATCCAATTGGAAGTTATAATGGTTCAAGTGAAATTGTATCTGGTGTTAAAATTGAATATTCAGTATCGTTTCACAATGATGGGACGATAGATTATAAATTTGGCAGTTTGACTAATGAAGGTTCAAATAATAAAGTATTTTATAAAATAGCTGACGGAAAAATTTACATATCAAATGATTCAAACTTTGACATAAAAGATGGGCTTGAGCTTGCAACAATGAAAAACTTGTTCACAATAACAGATAAAGATGGTTCAACAGAAGTTACTTTGATAAGCGTGCCTGGAATAATTTTCACTTGTGCATATGGCGTACTTGCACTTCTTTCTTTGTTTACTATGTTTAAGAAAAAGAAAAGATAACTACATTATTATTAACTTAATTATTATGCAAAAAACAAATCTCAAAATTGAGATTTGTTTTTTTACATAGATAGTTCATCTTCTTTTCGTTTTACGTTACATTCAATTTTTATATTTTTTGGTCTTGTTACTAAAATATAATCGTTGTCATACATTGACTTTATGTTCTTTTTATCAAGTTCTGAGAAATTGTCTAATTCCATATCATTGTCAACGGAATGCCACATAATCGTTTTGTTGAAATATTGTTCATCATATATATCTTTAAACCCTAGTGTGTGCATCATTTCATGCTTTACAACATAATCCACAAGACTAACACCATTTGAACTATAGTAATTTACGATACTATCATCAATTGTGATATTTAGTGGATACATTAGATAACCAGTTTCTTTTTTGTAAGTGAAATTTGTGTTTCCAAAAGCTTCTTTTGCTTCTTGCAAATTCTTATCAACTGATATGTTTATATCAGCATATATTGAACTATTATCTGTGTCAAGAATTTTATAATTTAGTGTATTACTAATACTATCAAGGTCATTTATTGCTTTTATTGCTTGCTTTCTTTCTTCGCCTGTCATACCAACTTTTACAACAATAGGGTCTTTTACTTTTGCTTTGATTGGAACACCATTTTCAGTTTCAAGCAAAAATGGTAAAACATCTTTGTATTTTTCTCTTTCAACTCGTTTTGTTTCATTGTTTATAGCTGTATTGATTGCTATGGAAGCAATTCCCCCTACTGGAACCCCTATAAGAAATGATATAGCAATAAACAAATGTCTAAATCTTTTATTTAACATAATATATCCATCTTATTCCCTATCAATATTATATCATAATTTAAAAATATTTTCAATAATAAAATTATTAATCTATTTTTTCAATTTTTGTAATTTTCTTTTTCAAAGCATTAACAACTTTTGTTTTACTTAGCCACCAATCTCTGCTCCAAACTCTGTAAATATTCCAACCACGACTTTGCATAAATGCTGGGTGATAAACATCTCTTTCTAATATACTTGCACTGCTGTCAAAAACAGAATAGTCAAATTCGATACCCCAAATATATTTGTCTTTTTTCTTGTTATATATTGCAAGTGGAAGTTTGTAATTTGCATTACCAATATTTCTTTCAACAGTATAACCTTCATCTTTGAGCATTTGTTCAAGTTCTGTAACCATTCTTTCATTAAGGTCAATAGGTTGTAATTGTTTTTCTGGAAGCAAGTTTTCTAATATAATTTTTGTTTCAACTTTATTATTGTTAGAAACTGCACGAGCATATCTTAAATATTCTTTAAAAAGTTTTGGCCCAACATTTTTTGAACCTGCAACATTTAATTCTTCTGGTTCAATGCTTGTTACAACATAGATTTTTTGCTTTGCTCTTGTTATTGCAACGTTAAGTCTGTTTTCACCACCTTCATTTGAAAGTGAACCAAATCTTGCAACAACTTTGCCATACTCATTTTTTGCGTAACCTGTTGAGAATATTATTATATCTCTTTCATCACCTTGTACATTTTCAAGATTCTTTACAAACAAACTAATATCTTCGCCATCTTCTTTTCTGTTTTGTTCCATCAAAAGTGCATTATGAAATTCAAGGTCTTTTGATGCAAGTTTGTCAATTTCATCTTCTATTGCATTTTCTTGTTCAAGGTTGAATGTTATTATTCCAATACTTTGAGTTCTTTTTTTGTTTTTCAATAGTTTGCACAAAAGTTCTGCAACAGTTTTTGCTTCTAGTTCATTTCTTGTGTTTATCCATTTACCATCAACTTTAATTCTCTCTATTGGTAGTTCTTTATTATTTTTTGTTACATCAGGTGCAATTTGCAATTTCTTTGAGTAGAAAGCATAGTTAGAAAAGTTAATAAGTGATTCACTTCTACTACGATAATGATATGTAAGATTGCTACTAAAATATCTGCTTGTTGCAAGGTCCAACAAACTTTCAACTTCCAACGCAGCCTGTGTTGAATAGTCCAAATCTTCCAAATCATCATTTCCCATATATCTTTTAAGGAAAGTTGCTGTTGGTCTTAATTGCTTACTATCTCCTGCAACAACGATATGTTTTCCACGATAGATACATGGCAAAGTATTTTCAATAAACACTTGTGATGCTTCATCAAAAACAACATAGTCAAACATTTCTTTTTCTAGTGGCAAAATTTGACTTGCAATTTCTGGACTAAGCAAGAAGCATGGGAATAATTTTAACAAATATTCTTTGTATACTTGCATACATTTTCTAATTGGCCATAAGTTTTGTTGTTTTGAAATTTGATACAAAAAGTTTTTGCTGGCTTCTTGATTTCCCATAAAATATTCTTTGTATTCACTTGCATTCTTTTCATAACATAAACGCTTGTCAAGTTCAAGTTGTTCTTGTTTTAAACTCAAAATTCTGTTTCTTATATTAGAAAAATCCGATAATTTTGATAAATCTTCTTTATGCAAATCTTCTTGCTTTATAACTTCATTATATGTTCTAAAAATAACAATTTTATCTACTATATACTTAAAGTTTTTATAGTTATCACTATTTTTGT
The DNA here is from genome assembly GCA_937915245.1 of uncultured Clostridia bacterium. Lineage (GTDB taxonomy): Bacteria > Bacillota > Clostridia > Christensenellales > UBA1242 > UBA5893. Next base: position 8,421 of record CALDLU010000058.1, read on the forward strand.
ATGCAAATTTTAATATAGCTTTTTCTTGGTCTGTTAATTCTTCCAAACAAACATTAATATCTCTAATTTCAACATATTCATCAAGTGCATTTGCAAGCATTTTCAAATACATTGTATTTCCACTAACAATGTTATCTAGTGTCAACAAATAACCTTTTGTTTCAAGCACCATTTTTAAAACATCATAACCTTGGATATATTCTTTAAGGTCTTTTAATGTTTCATCAAATGTACTTTCAATTTCTTTTTCTATCTTATTTGTTTTGTTTTTTACAAATGGATACATAGGTAAAAGAATATGACTTGCATTAAGCTTTGCATAAAGTTTTGGATACCTTGTTGATGCTATATATTTTGTAAGTGGTGTGTAGTCAATTTTTTCGCTTTCATTGTGTTCAAGATAATATGAAAGTAAATCTCTTGCATATGGTCTTTTTGTCATATCAAAAGGAATAAATTTTGATGATAGTACGCTTTTGATTAAATTTTGTGCTTGACTTAATGTGTGAATATCAATTTCGCTTTTGATATAGTCTATAAGTGGGTTAATTTGCTTTTTTTCTAGAAATTTAAAATATAAATTATCTTTTTTCTTATCTTTGATTAGTCTTTGTGCTTCACTTATAGTGGCAAAATCCATATTCATAAGTTCTTCATTTTGTTGCATATTTTTGAACACAGTGTAATCTTTGCTGTTCTTTCCAATAATTTCACTATTTGCATACATTTGTTGCAAAGTTAAACCATATTCTCTTTGTGCAAACAAAACATCATTCATACTTTCAAGTTCACTAATTTCAGTATCAATTTGTTGTTGCAAATTATGATACTTATCAAGTGATGCAGTTTCTTCAATCTGCATAATATTTTCATGTTCCAATTTTGCTTTTTGATAGAACTCTGCCTTTGCCTTGTCGCTGTCAGCAATAAGCATTGCTTTTTGATTAAGTGTTGCAAGTCTATTATAAACAACATCAAGTGCTGCTTTCTTTTGGCTTACAACCAAAACCTTTTTACCTTTTGTTAAAGCATCGGTAATTACATTAACAATAGTTTGACTTTTACCTGTTCCTGGTGGTCCATATATTACCATATTGGAGTTGATATTAAGATTTTTTATTGTTTCGCTTTGTGCATAGTCAAGATTGCTTATTGGAAACATATCTTGATTTATCTTTTTATTTTTCTTTGCAGATTTTGCAAGAAGTAACTCATCAATGGCAGATGTTGTTAATTGCTTTTTCTCCAACACTTCATAATCATTATATATACTGTTTGTTAATGGAAATCTTCCCAAAATGCAATAATTGAATACTTCAAGTCCACCTTGCTTTGGGTCTTTGTCTTGAACAAAAGGAATAAATGAATTTGCAATATTATTGCTAATATGTATATCAAACTTTTCCAAATAATCAACAACATCTT
>CALDLU010000059.1:0-4049 GCA_937915245.1 uncultured Clostridia bacterium
CCAATTATCTCCCTGTGCAGAGCCAAGTTCAACAATTATAGCATCATATATTCCTGCTTTTAGTACTTGTCCGTCATAACTTCTGTCTGGAAATTTTTCTTTGTGAAACTTAACTTTACTTGTATAGTTGAAATTATTTGCTTTTAAAATATTATCTGCAATATCTTCCATTCCAGATAAGCTTAAATTTATTTGCGTTACAAAATCTTCTCTTGTTTCACACTTTGCAATATATGGAATTAGATATGACACAATTTCATCTTTAATTTTATATTTAATATTTTGGTCGATGGAAAGATTTGAGTTTGCTCTTATATGTATTCTTATGTATTCTTCTTTTTTATTTGGTAGTAATCCAACTCCTATAATTATTAAGGAAATTATTATACAAATAGTTGAAATTATTTTTTTCATTATTTTTCTCCCAAACATTTATTGACACAAAATTATTATGTTATACATATTTTAAAAAATAATTTATTTATAAAGATAAAATAAAAAATATAAAATAAATTAAAAATAAAAATGTGCAAATAATTTTTTGCACATTTTTTTGGAGGAATAATAAATAATTATATTTAATTTTATTATTTTTTAATTATTTTTCTAACTTATAATAAATAGCTAATTTTTCATCTTTTTCTAGTATTTCTTTTAGATCAGGATTTTGATTATATAATTGTTCTTCTCTTATATTTAATTTTTTTGCAATATCCCAAGTATTTTCTCCTGCTTTTGCAAAGTATATTTCAATCGCACAATCTTTTTGTGGGTATTCTTCCAAATAATTTAATTCTGAAATCACTGCACCATTTGTTGTTTTACATACATTGCTTCTAACTTTAAGTGTTGCATCAACATAAACATCTCTGCCCTTTTTTACCATAACATCAACATCACAAACTTTTATATCTGTGTCTAGTAAAATTGTGCCATCATAATCAACTTGTGATGAAACTGCAAATGGTATTTCAATATCAAGTGCACAAACTTTTGCTTCATCTTCATTAAAGTATATCAAATTACTTTGAATAACACCACTAACATTGTATGTACCATTATCAATATATTCATTTGTTATTACTGCCTTTGAATAATTAACAGCAAGGAGTTTATCAATTCGTGGCTCATTTTCATCAACGACCAAACTACCTTCAACTTTTTTGTCAAAGTTAATTGGTTCGCATGGTACTTGATTTTCAAAACTTGACATTGTTATTGTTGTTTGTTTTTGGGTTGAATACAAATCTTCTATCATTGTTTGAGTTTCTTGCTTATATACCCTTATACAAACATCAAGTGGTATAACCAATGCAATTTTTATATCTTCATCTTTTTGCTCAATGCTTGTTTTTACATTACTTTTTTGAATTGATAAATCTATATCACAAGTTTTTTCTTTTGTTGCATACTCACATTCAACTTCTTGTTTTACTTCATTTTTTGTGTGTACAATTTTTATTTTTGGATTTTCTTCGTCTGTCAAATATGCAATATCATTTTCCAGTTCACAAGATACATCAACATAGTTTGTTCCCATATCAATGTTTTTAACATAAACTTCACTGTTAGTATATAAAACTTGCTTTATAGGTTCTTTCACTTCTGCATATACATTTTCTGTCCATGAAGAATTTGTTTCATTTTCCAAAGTTACAAAACTTAATTCTTCCATTTTTGTGCAAACATCATTATCAACATTTGCCAAATATTCAACTTCTTCATTATTATACGCAAATCCAGTAAAAGTCATATACAAATTAACCTTTGCAACTTGGGAATAAATTGAATTAACTTCCCCACTCAATGATAAAGGTTTTACACAAACTTTACTGTTTGTGTTAATCTTTTGATTTTGCACTTTTCCAGAAAATGGAGATGTATACATTGCTGTGTAAATATTTCCATCAGTTGTAATATATACCAAATCAACAACTGCTGTTCCTGTAAAGTTTGCTTCTCCAATTAAACTTTCGCAAACCACCTTTTCTGCATTCACATTTATTGAAAGCACTTTATCGACTGTTTCTGTTGTTTCCAAATTTATGGAACATTCCAAACTTACTTCACTGTTGTCTAGTTTAGATTTGTTCATTACCATAAATTTTTCGTTTGAATTGTTATTTGTCATAATTCCTCCAATAATCACTGATATACTTTACGAATGAAATTTGACTTTTAGAACAATTTTACAAAAAATTATTTTTACATTTTGAAATTTACATAAATTATGTTATTTTATTTTTAAGGAGAAAAATATGTTAACACACGAAGAAAGATTAAAAATATATGATGAAGCAACAGAACTTTGGGGACTTGTTGCACAGTACGACCAATGCGTTGAAGAAATGGCAGAAATGATTGTTGCAATAAATAAATATAAAAGAAAGGTATTATATAAAGAATATCAAAACGATGATAAAGTTATAAAAAATTTGGTTGAAGAAATTGCTGATGTATCAATTTGTCTTGAACAAATGCAACACTTTTTTAAAGATTATAAAATTGATGAAGTAATTGAACAAAAAATGCAAAAATTCTTAAAAGAAATTGAAGAACAAAAAAAGAAATAATTAAAAAATATGTAGCGAGTTATTGCTACATATTTTTTAATATTAATTTGCTTTCCATTGAGCATATAGTGTTTGTGTACTTGCATTTGATACAACTGTTGAACTTTGTATTCTTGTTCCACCACTTGCTTGTGTATACCACCCCAAGAATGTGTAACCTACTCTTGTTGGAGTTGGTAATGTCCCATAAATTGAATCTTTATAAATAGTTTTTTCTCCTGGGTCTTGCTCGCCCAACTCATAAATTCTATAATTTGACAATTTTATTTTTGCACCTGAAAGGTTTGTATCAATTCTTAAATTATAAGTTCCAGTATTTGCAACAGCATTTGATGTAAACGATACATTTGTTACACTTGCATACTTTGTTGGACTATTACCAAAGAAATAATATTTATAACCATTTTCAAACATATAACCAAATTCAGTTGTTGTCTCGACTTCACTAGTTAATGATTGTAATTCAAATTTTGATACATACTTTCTACCTGCAATTAAATCTGCTTGTATTTTTGTATGAATATAGCAATCTACTTCATTTTCCTTTAATGAATCTACATAAATTATTCCGTTTTTTACATAATATCCTGCTTTTGAAGTCGCAACATAATTCCCTTCTGAACCAGCATCATTAGTATTATAAAATAAACTTGGTAAAACTCCACCATTTGCATCAAAAGTCAAGTTTGCTTTTTGCAAAGTTCCAAATTTTACACTAAGTGTATAATTAAATGCTAAATCTACATTAACCAATGTATTTTTTACAGAATAACCAATTATTATATTTCTGTTATATGTGCCTTTTAAAATATTCTCTTGAGTATACATACAACTTTTATACAAATTACTATCGTTAGTATTTCCATCTTCAAGCACTGCATAAATGTTTGTAAGAGTTGACAAATTTTCAACATTAACAACTATATAATATGTATAGTATATTTTTCCATCAGTACTTTCACCAAAAGAAATATCAATGCCTGTTGCCGAAGATGTCCCTTGATTTGTAAACGAATTATACTCTCCTTTATCTTGAGAAAGAGTGTATGTTATACTGTCTAATGATGTTTGTGCAAGTGTTGTTACATCATCTTGCAATTCTTGTGCTGACTTTTGGTCTTCACTTTTATATATTTTTGTTTTTATTTTTACATACACATCTTGTATTTCATAATTAATACTGCCACCAATAGAATATGTTACATTAACTGCCGAAAGAACACCAACGCATAATATTGCCATGGCTAAACACATTAATGTTATTGATGATAGTAATTTCAGTTTTTTCATAGTTTAGTTATATTATACCTTTTTATTTCATATTTTGTAAAATATTTTTTATAATATTCTTTACAATAAAAACAATAAAATGCAAGAAATTCAATTTATTGCGTTTTTTAATAAAAAATGTGGCAAAATTTTGCCACATATTTTTTGTTTTTAATTTGCCTTCCATACAGCATACAAAGTATGGGA
>CALDLU010000060.1:0-3071 GCA_937915245.1 uncultured Clostridia bacterium
TGGTCTTTTGTTGATTGCATTTGTTGGTCAATATTTGATTTTTTGTCATTATATGATTTTTCTATATCTTGAATACCAGTTTCTTTGTATTCTTGCAAACTATCTTTTGCTTGCTTTTCAATTTCTTCATCAGTTTTACCTTTAAAAGTTTTGCGTTCTAAATTGAGTTCATCTCCACTAAAATTATATTTTTCATCAACCTTTTTAAAATTTGATAATAAGTCTGAATAATTTTTTGTTTTTTCTGTTATTTTGTCAGTGTCTTCACTACTGAAAGAATACTTGTACATCTTCTTTGTTCCCCCTTGCTCTATAATTTAATTTACGCCTTGTAATTTTGTTAAAATACTTAATTAATCTTGCATCAATCAACTTGTTACTCCTATTGTTATTTGTGGGCAAGAAATGTCCACATCACCAGATTTGTCAGTTATAAATGAAATTTCAATTTGCTCACCAAAAATATTTATCTTTTTGCGTTGAGATTTATTTGAACCTTTAACAAAAAATGTTTTATCTTTTGTTTCGGTTTTTACATTTACTTTGCAATCAGATTTTGTTTTTATTAGCACTTCTTTTACACGCTTTACTTTTGTTGGATAGCCAAGATTACTTTTTGGGCTTGTCCAACATTTTTTTAGTGGAACACCAAAAAGTTCGCCATCATTTGTTAGTTCGCCAAGTTTGTTTTTATGCTCACCATTAAAGCAAGCGACAACTTTGCAAAAATACCCATTGTCAACAACAAGCATACTTCTTATGTCCATTCCACGAGAGATATTAACATCAAGTGTTTTTAAATCAACTTCTATAATTGCATTATTTATGTAACCTTCACTGTAACTTTCACACCCAACCTGTTCACCATCATTAAACTTAAGTTTTAATGCCAAATAGTATTTCCCATTATAATAAAGCGATGAACAATTTTCATTTGTTACATCTTTAAGCAAACTTTCTATTCCAAGATTTAACTTTTGTGTTGTATAGCCATCAAAAGACATTATTCCATCACGAGAAAGAAACATAATCCTATCTCCACACACGCACACCGAGTTTCCGTAGATTTTGGCACTTGAAATAAAAAGTTGACTGACACTAAAATTAGTTTGGTCGCCATATGCAGATATTCTGGCAACTCCAAAATCTCTAAAAACATAAACATAGTCATTAAAACTAACAACTCTATTAAGTGGACCTCGTTCATCTTGCATTTCAATAAAGCCACCTTCATCTAATGATTCATTAAAGTTTGTTGGGTCTAAGGTTGCCGAAAAACTCAATCTGTTATGTTCGCCATTTTCTATTATTGCGAACAATCTCTCATAATGTAAGCACATAGATACAATGCTTGGTCCATTCTCTATTTTTTGTGCCATTTGGGTGCAATTATATTTCCACATACCATCTGTTCTTGAAGAAAATATCATATAATCAAGTCCATCAAGTCTGTAATTTATTGCATTTGGAATTCCTGATGAATATATAAAACTGGCAATTTCAAACACATATGGATATTTGTTTAATAATGTAAACCACATAATTTTCCCACCTGTTGTGTAATACATTAGTTGGTAATTTGGTTTGTTTAATTCTGGGTCAAAATATTTATAGAGCCATATTGCTTTTATATCATCATTATAAAGTGTTTCAATAATTCTTTCATCTGTCAAATCTTCATTCGTTTTTGGAAGTCTTAATGCTCTAAATCCTATACCATTTGTTAATGCACCATTTTTTACGGTATAATTATAACACCTTTTGGCGTATTTGTACGGCAAGATACCTTCATCAACTTCGCTATTCATACCATTTGCAAAAGCACTAAATGTTACTTGATAATCTTTTACATTTTTTAGAAGCAATGGCTTTTTATAGAACATCATAGCCACCTTCTTTTTGGCATAACAAGATTATGCTTTTTTTGAGAGATTGACAAAAGTCCATTTTTATATCTTGACTCCCACACGCTTGCATCATCATAAAGAGAATTTATAAAAGAATATTCCATTGCTGTTCCGTAAGCAAGCACTCTTGCTGACATTTGATTTGAAAAAGTTTCAACATCTCCATCTAGTGTTGTTTTTGTGGCAAAAGATGTGTATGTGATTTGACAAGTATTTGCATTTGCTTTTAAGTCATTCCCTATAATTTTAAATCTAATTTCACTACCAAATTCATCTTCCAATTTTACAATTTGATAAATATTTTCATCAACATCTTCCAAATGGCAAATATTATCAACGAAATTGATTGATTTTGTTTTGTATATAGGTAAATAATCTGTTGAAATTTCACTTGTGATTAAATTTAGACATCTTAGTAAAGTGTTTAGGTCTTTTTGATTTTCTTCACTTATTTCTTCTTCACTTTCAGTAAAATATGAACAAGAAAGTAAATCTTCTTTTCCTAAAAATATTGCACAAAGTTCCAAAACTTGTTTTGTTTTCATTTTCCCTCCAATTTTTCTTTTTGTGATTTTATAAATTCTCTTTCGATTTTTTCATTTTCTTTGTCAATTTCTTTCATTAGTTCTTTTATATTTTCTCGTCTTGTCTTTTTTACAAGTTCCAAAAGTCTTTCATCAAGTGCTGGGTTTGGGTATGTTAAGCAATATGTACAACCAATTTGATTATGATTATGGATTTCGTATTTATGCTTTATTGTGTTAAAGACTAAAAAATAATCTTGGTCAATTTCCTTTAATCTGTTTGTAACAAAAAGTGGGTCTGAATTCATTTCAATAAGCATTTTATCTCCTTTTTGCTTATGAAAAACTAGACTTAAAAATTATTTAAGTCTAGTTTATAAGCTTTTTTTGTAAATTAACCTTGAGTTGGTGTGTCAGTTGGTGTGTTTACGACTGTAACTGATTTGAATGGGTTTGTTACTGTACTTGAAATTCCTATAATTTTTGCTTGACCATTTGGTTTGTCGCAAACGAGTTCTGCATATTTTACAAGAGTTGCTGTGTAAGTTGGATAGCCTGCATTTTGTTTAAGGACTCTGCCATCTTCACCTTCAAGCCATTTCCAATCGCAAAGTTGGTGTAATGTAAACTCATCAGTGTT
>CALDLU010000061.1:0-1447 GCA_937915245.1 uncultured Clostridia bacterium
TTGTAGGCAAACAATGGCTGAATTTGCTGATGACAATTTTGAAATAATTGTTGCAAGAACTCCAGATGATTACAAAATTTACAAACTTGGCGAATTATTACCATATAGTTTTAGAGGAAATGACATAAAATGAGAGCAGTTGTTGAAAAAGTAAAAAGAGCAACACTTTACAGTGAAGGCAAAAAATTTAGTGAAATTAAAGAAGGATTAATTGTTTTATTTGGTGTAAATGACACTGATACTATAGATATGGTTGAACATTTTGCAAATAAAATATTAAAACTACGAATCTTCCGTGATGAAAATGGAAAAATGAACAAAAATGTTATGGATATTGGTGGCGAAGTTATGCTTGTTAGCAACTTCACATTATATGGTAGAACGCAAAATACTAACAGACCAGATTTTACCCATGCTGGAAAACCTGAAATTGCAGAAAAAATATATTTGGCATTAAGAGATGAACTTGCAAAAAGTATTTCAACAAAAACAGGAGTATTTAGAACACATATGGACATTGATATGATTGCTGATGGTCCTGGAACATTCTTATTGGAAGAAAATAATAACTAATTTTAAATACAAAAAAAGGACTTTGAAATTAATTCAAAGTCTTTTTTCCTAACCTGCAATAAATGTACCAGAACCATTATTCTCATAAAATTTACTGTTCACTAAATCAAACATACCTATTTCTCCAGATGCATTTTTACAAGGTATAAAATTTCTTACAAGTTTACCTTCTGGACTAAATATTCTTGCATAATATAATTTTGCATTTACATCTGCTCGTCCATATTGTTTCAAATTATAATGATTTGTAAATAAGCATAAATTTGTATTTGAAGTATTTTGGACATCATCTCTTGAAACAATTCTAACATTATTGACATCCAAATAATCATTACCTTTTAAGGTACTAAATTTCACTTCATAATCTTGATTGAGCCCACCTTTTCCAACATTATATTGGGCAACAAATTCTCCCTGAGCCAATTCAAATTGCACATCACCAGAATCACCAACTGAATATAAGTATCCGTTGTTTCTTCCATATGGATAACTCTCATTATGGGAACTAACAACACATCCGCCTGCAGCTTGCCAATTCGCCTTGTACTCTGCAACCATTCCACTTTCTGTTACATATTCTGTGTCTATGTATTGAGTTCCTGTTGATTGAATGTAATTTAATCTGGTATAGCCTGTTGGCAACTTACCATTCTTAACGCTAATATCATAACTAAAATCAAGTGTTGTTTGCTGTCTTATATCTTTTATAGATAATCCAATTACAATATTTCGTGTATTGTCATTTGTTCCCAAGTCTTCTTGATAGAGTTTTGTTATCTCAATAATATTTTGACCTACAAAGTTTGTGTTGCTTTCAAGTAGTGCATACATATTTGTTGCACTAGATAAATTTTCAATATTTACGACAATATAA
>CALDLU010000062.1:0-11235 GCA_937915245.1 uncultured Clostridia bacterium
GTCATAGAAATTCAAGAAAGATTGTGTATAATATAAGTTTTGAGCGTTTTAAATCACTTGGTGTATCCTTTATATAAACAACATCTTTCCCATTACCTTCTTTTATTGCAAGTTTGGCATCTCTGTTTGTGGCAAGTTTAAGTCGTTCAAAAATAAGCCCACAACCAGTGCACTTTACATCTTGTTCTAAATGTTTCGTTCCACAGCGTGGACATTTTTGTCTTAATGCTCTCATTCTTTTTTTGTTGCTCCACAAGAAGGACATTTGTTTAACGAACTTTCATAAACACTTCCACAATAAATACAAGTTGTTTTGCCATAAAAACTTGCATCACTTGGAGTGATTATAATTTCATTTAATTTTTTGCAAATAAATTTTGCATCTTTTATATCATTAAATATTATTGAATTTTCGTTTGATAATATTGTTATATCTGCAACTCTTGCAAGTTTGTCAGAAAATGTTTGATTGACTTGGCAAGATGTAATGTTATTTAGGTTTATACTGTTTGAAATAAACATATCTTTTCCGTCAATAACAATAACTCTTTTGTTTGTTATCACATATTTTATATCTTTTACTTTTGCATATGCTTTTACTATTGATGCAATATAAATCCAAACTGGAGCCATATGGAGAGCAAAAAATGGAATTAAAAACCATAAAAATGCAGAGTTATCCATTGTTGTAACCAATGTTACAATTATGCTTATATCAATGATCGCCCAAATCAATGCAACAGGCAAAGTTTTTATCGTTCTTTGCATAACAAAACTTCTCTTTTTGGGAGATTGTTGCCATAGCACTTTTTCACCTTTAATCAAAAGGTCATCAACTGATGATTCTTTATTTTTATCATCATTAACAAAAAATTGTTCATCTAATTTTTTCATATATTATATATATATCAAAAAATAACAAAAAAATCAATCCAAATTGCTTGAATTGATTTTTTTCATACAAATCTCTATATATGTTAAAATTACTTAAGTTCTACAACTGCGCCAGCTTCTTTAAGTTTTGCTTCGATAGCTTTAGCTTCTTCTGCTGGAACATTTTCTTTAACATTTGCAGGAGCACCATCAACAAGTGCTTTTGCTTCGCCAAGACCAAGTCCTGTGATTTCTCTAACTGCTTTGATTGCAGCGATTTTGTTTGCGCCAGCTTCTTTAAGAACAACTGTAAATTCAGTTTTTTCTTCAGCTGCTGCTGCAGGAGCTGCACCACCAGCTACTACTGCTGCTGCGGCACTAACACCAAATTCTTCTTCTAATTTTTTAACAAGGTCGTTTAATTCTACGACTGTCATTCCTTTAACTTCTTCAACAAATTTATTAAGATCTGCCATTTTTTTATACTTCCTTTTTTTATATTTTTATTTTTTTATTATTGTTTGTCTGCAATAGCTTTAAGACATACTGCCAAGCCACGCATAGGTGATGAAAGCATACCAACAAGTTGAGCAAGTAATACTTCTCTTGATGGGATACTTGCAAGTTTTTTAACTTCATTTGCATCAATAACTGCACCGTTGTAAATACCAAACTTGATTGGGAATTCGCAGTTTTCTGCTTTTGCACCAACAACAAGTTTTGCAGGAGCAACTTCATCTTCATATCCGAAAGCGATTGCGTTTGTTCCTTCCAAATAACTATCACAACCTGTGAATCCAAGTTCATTTAATGCACGAAGAATAAGTCTGTTTTTGTAAACTCTGTATTCTGCGCCATTTTTTCTGAATTCAGCACGAAGTTTTGTGTCTTGTTCAACTGTAATTCCACGATAGTCAGCAACAACAACTGTTTTTGCTTTTTGAAGTTTTTCTTTTATTTCTTCGACTAATGCTTGTTTTGCATCTAAATTTGCACTCATTATTTTGCCTCCTTTATAGATTTGTATGTTAAAAATTAAAAAAACCTTTCGTGCCGATTAAAAGCAGAAAGGTTAATATTTTAGCCATTCAAATCTTTACCTCGGCAAGCACATAAATGTTTACGATAATGATATCACTTGCTGTCTATGGACAAAGGATTTATTCAATTTTCGTATGTGATTATATCACTATATATATTTTTTGTCAACAACTTTTATTAAAGTTCTTTATCTTCTTCTTTATACTCTGTTGTTTCTTCTGTGTTTGGTTTGCAACTATTATTTGAACCAGTTTCTTCAATTAATTCGACATATGTTGAAGTCTTTTTGTCTTTACTTGCCTTGCCTGTTTTTGAACTATCTGCAAGATTTGATAATTCTTTAAAAAAGATAAAATCTTTTCTTGATATATGGTCAACACCTGTTGTGTCAAAATAGTTCTTTACCCCTTCAACAGTCCAACCACGCTTAACTATCCATGTTTTGTGTCTATCAAATAATGAGTTATCTAATTCAACAGTTCCATTTTGTCTGTTATAAAAACCAATTTGTTGTCTATCTTTGAACCTATGTTTATTTTTAACCAGCCCAATAAATGGCATATAAACTAATGTGTTATCAATAGCATAAGAATTTGCTTTGTCGATTCTTTGTTGAAGTTCATCTTCTGGCATTGTAAACAAATCACCATTTGGACTGTATATAAAACTTTTATCAAAACAGCGTGAGATAATATTTGATGTGTGAAGATTTGGTCCATGGTGGTCGCTTCCACCTGTTAAATATAGATTATATTTTCTTGCTATATCATAAAGGACTTTACTTTTTGCACCACTTAAATTTAGTTTGTTAAAGATTTCAAAACCAAAATTATTATCGCCCCTTATTTGAATAACTTTTTTAACAAAGTCTTCAATATTTCTTCCAAATGTAAAAGTAATATACATTTGATAAATTTCATCTGCTGAATAATTTTTGTTATATGAAGAATTTATTGCAGTAACCTTTGACAAAATTACATATTTATCAATATAAGATAAGTTCCTAAAAGTTTCAAAAGCATTATCTTTTGTTGTTAAAATAAGTGCATCAACAAACTCATTATTGCAAGCAAGTTCTTCAGTTGCTGTCCTTTTTTTCTTAATGCTGTATGGGTGTGCAATAGCAAAATATCCACCTGCATTTTTTATTGCTTGCATATACTCGTCAAGTTCCCATTTTGAACCACTTATTGCCTTTTCATTGCCTTGTACAGTAAAATCAAAACATTCTTCTATTTCAGGAATTTTTCTAAAATTTCTTGTTGGGTAATGTTCTTTTAGATAACTATAAAATTTATTTTTTGCATGTAAACATGATTGTGTGTTATTAACAATGAAACCTAAATCTCTAATAGGTATTGTTTCGCCCGTTATATCATCAACTCTCTTTTTTGCCAACAAAATCATTTTGCCAATTTCAATACCAAATCTGCTTGTTGTTGTGTCATCAATTCTATCATATTTAAAGTTGTATAATCTTGAAAAGGCGTTTAAATCTGGGTGTCCAATATCATATCCATATGCTAATGTGTGGCATTTTTTGAAAGCAGAAAAACCTTCTTCGTTTATACCCATACATCTTAGCCCTGCATTGACTTCTATTCCTGGTATAAAATCAATTGCTGTATATTTTTGTGAGTGTTTTTTTATCAATTTTATTGCTTCTTTTGAACCTTGTACATTTTGGTGGTCAGTAATTGAGATGCAACATTTTGTGTTATTAATAATATAATCTTTTAATGTTTGAACTTTGTTTCCTGAATTTAATATTAAATCTCGTATTTGTTCTTGCTCTTCTTTTTTGTCTGCGAAATAAGGAGATAACTCAATTATAAGTTTGTCTAATTCTTCTTCACTGCCACCTGCCACACATTCGTTTACTCTTTCTATCATTGAATTTTGAACTTTTTTCACAGTTGCGAGTGTGTTTTCCAAAATTTCTTCTGGCGTCGCATCACAATCCGTTTCAAACGAATAAACACTGTGTATGTGAAGGTCAATAAACAAATAATTTCTCATAGGTTTTTCCTTTTATTTCTTTTCTTCAAGTTTTGATTTTGTATAGTCAATTAAATTTGATTGTATATCAAGTTTTTTTAATTGTTCAAACTCTTGAATTGCTTTTTCATTTTCGCCAATATTATTTAATGTTATTATATACATTATCTTTGTATAAACATTATCTGCTGGTTTGTACATTTCAACAATGGCTTTTTGATTTTTTAATATGCTTTTTTGCATACTTTCAATGAATAAATCAATTTGATTTCTTTCTTCAATTTCATCATCATCGTAATCTTCAAATTTACTTAAATTTATCACTTTGATTGTTGCGAGTTTTAATTCAACTGCTCTATATAAATACCTTATGCTTTCTTCGTAATTTTTTTGACTTGCCATAACATAAGAATAACTTTCATACAGACTTGGTACATATCTTTCAAGTTCATAAGTTTCAACTTTATCAAAATTTTTGATATAGCCATAGTTATACAAATATTTAAATTTGTCAGAATTTGCTATTTCATTAAAATTTTGCGGTTTGTCATTTGTTATGTCTTGTGCAATAAATCCACAATGTGGACAAACAGACAAACCAATGTTCTTATAAAAATTAAAACTTGCCAAATCGTTTTCCGTATAAACAATATCGGCATTAACATCAACTGCAATGTCTACATTCTTTTTACAATTTTGACAAGTTCCTTTAATATATTTTATTTTCATCTTCATCTCCATTTTAGCATAATATTAATTAGTTTTCAATACCCAACTTAAAACAATAAAAAATGCAACATCAAAAGATATTGCATTTTTGTTTTTATTACTTGTTTTCTTCTTGTGCCTTATCTTCTTTTGGTTGTTCTTCTTTATAATTCTTGTCTGAAAGAATTGCTGGTATAAAACATAACAAGAATAGTGCAAATAAAATTATTTGTGGCAAGAAATATGCCAAGAATGAAACATTAACAAACATAAAAACTGTTCCAAGTATCATTTCAACAATAAAATACATTACACTCATTGTTCCAACAGGAAGTCCAACAACTTGCTTTTTTATATTATCATGGCTTACATACATAAGTGAAAAATCCATAAATAAGTATGCAAGTGTTACAAAGCCAAATGAAATCCAAAATCCTTGTGGAAATGTTTTTGATACCAAAAATACCACCAAGCAATATGTTGCATAAAATATAAGTAATGTGATAGGCAAAATAAGTTTACTTTTTTTCATAAATTCCCTCCAAACTTGTATAAAGTATAACATAAAAATTTATGAAATAAAAACAAATATTGTAACTTTTAAAGTTTTATTGACAAAAAACACACAGACAAAATGCCTGTGTGCAAAATATTTATTGTCTTGTATATGTTCCTGCTTTGGATAATGATGATACAGTTGTTGCAGTTCCACCACCTGTTGGAGTAAATAACCAACTACCATAATGACTTTCTGTTTCCAAATCGCCAAGCAAAATAATTTCTTTTATACTATTAGACCCAGAATCTAATCCTTGCAAATTTAACCCTTTTACAGATTTTGGTATTATTATGCTTGTTACCTTTGTGCCATCAGCAACATTAAGTCCAAAATTAAATTCATTAACATTTGCCGAAATTCCGTTTGGCAAAATTATTGAAACAAGTGATGTGCAACCATTAAATGTATCCTCTCCCAACCCCGTAAAGTTTGAGTTATTTGGCAATGTGATGGTAGCTAAACTTGTACACTTGTAAAACACACAATCGCCTAAACTTGTTAATGAGTTTGGCAAGTTTATTGTAGTCAATTTTGAGCAATTCAAAAATGTTCCCATAAGTGTTTGAATTTTTGATGTACCAGCAAATTCAACTTCCATAAGATTTGCACAACCATCAAAAGCAAAATCACCAATCACTTCTATACTATCTGGAATAATGACTTTGGTTATATTGTTGCATACATTAAAACTCTTTTTATGTTCTTGTAAATTTAACATACCAAACATATCTAGTTCGCCTGCCGATATTTCTTTTACTGGCAAATTTTTGTAAGTTGTTGGTATCGTTATAATACCATTATTTCCACTTATATCTCCATCTTTTGCAGATATCTTCCATGCCTTGCCATTTTTAATTTTGGTATATTTAAAATCTCCATTAATTTCGCTATTTTGTAGTGTTATTTTTAAGTTAGATACTCTTTCAGTTGTATCGCTCATTATAAATATCCCAAATTTAAGATTACTTTCATCAATATCAATTTCCGATGAAATAATCGCATTTTCTGACATATCGTACATTCGTGCAAATAAATCAGTATAAAGAACTCTACTATTTGCCTCAATGCTTCCTTTATATGTCATAATATTTATTTCATTTTCAGATGTTAACCCATCAATATAGTCTAATTGTATTGAGTTATATTTTGTCAAATCAACACCTGTTAATTCAAAATTGTAAATAATATTATCAGTATATTCAGTATCATATACTTCATCTGCGACCAAACATACTTTTGTTAAAACATTTATATCAAGTTCAGTTTCCAATTCTTCGCCATAAATATCATAACTTTGACCGTTTGTTAAACAATTAAGAGTGCCAGTTAATGCCTCACCTTCCCCATTTTTTATTGCAACAACATAACTAAAATCTACACTCTCCACTGTTTGAGTGATATCATTGATCATAAATGCCAAAACAATTTTTTGTTTTTTAGTTTTTGAAAGACTTGTTATTGGTTCTGTTTTTACAAAATTTGTATTTGCATTTTGTCCCATACTTCCCGTAACACTTGCACTTATTATATTATCCCCATTGTTTGTTATTGAAATAACTACAAAATATGTCCTTTTGTCTGTTAAGTTATATGCAATGTTAATTCCACCAGTTGTATTATCTTCAAGAGCATCCAAATTACTATAATTTTCACTATCCAACCCCTTTGTGGTAAAGTCATATTTATAGTCTGTTTGAACAGTATTTTCAACATTACTACTTGTTAAAAACTTCTTTGCTTCACTTAACAAACTTGTTGAATTACTAAAACTACTTGTGTATACATCAGTTTCCACAGTTGCAAAAACATCGTTTACTTCATAACTTATGCTGCCACCAATGGTGTATGTAACATTCATTGCAGAAAACACACCAAAGCATAAAACTGCAAGAGCAAGACACAAACTTGCGATTGTTGCAAATAACTTTAGTTTTTTCTTCATAGGTTTTTCTCCTTTGTGGGCGATATATATTTAGTTTATGCGAGGCACAAACTACTATTCAATTCTAGTATACCCCCCCCCCTAGATCTAAAGTCAAATAAATTGCAAAGTTTTTGGGGAAAATTTATTTTTTCAAGTGGAAGAGATTTCTCCTATGTCGTGCTTTAAGGTCGTGGTTGAAATGACAATATAAATATCCAATAACACATAAAAAGCCCACAACGACATACATTCACAAAAAGCGTTTGTGGGGTTTGGGGGAATCGCAACCCCCGGCGTTTTTTGATTACTTTTTTAGCGTTATAAAAGTAATAAACTTACGAACCAACTTTTAACATAACAGAACCTTGCTTTGCTTTACAAAGTGGACAAGTATCCCAAGCTTCAAGACCTTCTGCTTCATAGCCACATTCAGAACATTTCCATTTTACCTTTTTTTCTTTCTTATATAATGTTTCAGTACTCATTTGATTATATAAGTCTTTTAATAGTTTTTTATGGCAACTTTCCACTTGAATTATATTTTCATAAAGTTGTGCGATTTCTTCAAAACCTTCTTCCCTTGCAACTTTTGCATATTCTGGATAAATAACAGTTTCTTCAAGTTCTTCATCTTCACTTGCAAGTCTTAAATTTTCAACCAAGTCCCATTTCTCTTTAAAAGGATAACCTGATGCAATGTCTATGTTTGCAATGGTTTCATTTGATGCTTTTTGTAAATAAGTGTAAAACATTCTGGCGTGTTGAAATTCATTATATACCAAAGTGTCAATCATCTCTGCCATACATTTGTAACCTTGCTTTCTTGCTCCATATTCAATAAATTTGTATCTTATATGTGCTTGGCACTCTCCTGCATATGACTTTGCCAAGTTTTTATAAGTTTTACTTTCAATTAGTTTCATAATAACCTCCAAGTGTATTTTTTGCAAAATAAGTACATAATATACATAGCAAAATTTTACAAAAAAAATATTTTGAAAAATTTTTAAAAATTTAGCACTCTTTTGTTGACATTGCTAGCACATTGTGATATTATATGCTCGTACAAAAGAAATGGAGGTACAAATTTATGAGTAATTTTAATAATAACAATAATAATAATCATTGCAATCATGAGAATTGCGAATGTAAAGGTAATGAAAAAATGGCACCAAAAGGCAGACATGATTTTGATTTGTTTGACCCACTTGGCGAATTGTTTAACTTACCTGTTTTTGCAAAAGACACAAGATTTAACGGTATAATGAAAACTGATATAAAGGAATTTGACAACAATTACTTACTTGAAGTAGATATGCCAGGATATGACAAAAAAGATGTTGTAATTGACTATGATAACGGTTATCTTACAATAACTGCCGAAAAGAAAGAAACAAATAATGAAAACGACCCAAAGCATAAATACATTAGAAAAGAAAGATTTGTTGGCAAAACATCAAGAAGTTTTTATGTTGGAGATATAGACCAAAAAGAAATTTCAGCAAAACTTGAAAATGGTACTTTGGTTGTTAATGTTCCAAAAGAACACAAAAATGAAGAAAAAAAACATATTGAAATTCAATAATGTTTTTAGTATATAGATATTTCTTACTCCTTATGAAAGATGCATCACTTTATGTGGTGCATTTTTCTTTTATCATATATTTATATATCTTTTCACACGCTTTGATTGTATTTTCCATTGAGTTAAACCCAGAAAGTCTTACATAACCTTCTCCACATTTACCAAATCCACACCCTGGTACAACAATCACAGCACAATTATTAAGCAAATCATTAAAAAATTGCCAACTACTTTTCCCTTTTGGACATTTTAGCCAAACATATGGAGTAGACTTTGATGACACAAAATCTAATTTAAGTTTGCTTAAATAATAACATATTATTTTTACATTATTTTTGTAATAGTCTATATTTTTTTGTTGTTCAATTTGTCCTTGAGATGACAAAACATATTCTGCCCCAACCTGAACAAAATATGGCACTCCATTAAACTTTGTTAATTGTCGTTTTAAAAAACTTGAATTTAGATTAACATTTTCTCTCTTGATTGCTTTGGGAATGATTGTATATGAACATCTAAGATTTGTAAAACCAGACATTTTTGAAAAACTACAAAATTCAATAACACATTTTTTTGCACCAGCAATAGTATAAGTTGTATGTGGCAATTTTTCTTGAATAAAAAATTCATATGCAAGGTCAAGCAAAATTATTGAATTGGTTTTATTTGCAAAATCAATCCATTCTTTTAATTGCTTTTTTGTGTATGTATAGCCTGTTGGATTATTTGGCGAACACAAATAAATTAAATATTGCTTTGGTTCAACAACATTTGGCAACACGCAAAAATCATTTTCTTTTGTTGCATTAAGCACATGTGGAGTTTTTCCATTCAACACACTTGACGCAAAATATGCAGGATATGTTGGCTCAATTATTAATGGTGTGTAATCTTGAAACATATCCAAAATATTTGCAATATCACAACCTATTCCATTACCTATAAAGATTTCATCGACACTCAAATTTACATTAAAAGTTTTGTATCTCTCTTTGATTTTTTCTCGCAAAAACAAATAACCTTGCTCTGGTGGATAACCTTTGAATGTACTTGCAAATTGTTGTTCTAATAACGCATTAACCATAACGTTTGTAAGTTTGTCACTAAAAGGTCTTGTAACATCACCAATCCCAAGACTAATTATTTGTGTGTTTGGATTATTCCTTGAGAATAAATTTACTTTTTGCCCAATTTTATAAAACACATTATCAAGTTTGTTTGTATAATTTTGATTAACAAAACTCATCTAAATCAGTTTCCCCCTTATACACAATTTGTGCTTCTCCAAACATAAATATTTTTTTGTTATATCTGTAAATATCAAGTTCACCGCCATCAAGAATAACCTTTACTTTTGCATTTTGAGTGTTTTTTTTAAGATATGCAACCACACTTGCAACTGCACCACTTCCACATGCTTTTGTTATTCCACTTCCCCTTTCGTAAACTTTTACTTGCAATTTATCTTTTGCCAACACTTTTACAAACTCAATGTTTGCCTTGTTTTTTATTTGATTGTTTAGTTTTATTCCAGTTTTTTCAATATCAAAATTGTAATCTTTAACAAAAATTACAATATGTAAGTTTCCACAATTTATCAAGTGCTTATTATCTTTTGATTTTATTATTTTTGAATCATTCCATTTCGTTAATACTTTTGCCTTTGTTTTGTCTATTTTATATACAACACTCTTTAATACTTTGAATGACGACTTCATTTTTATTTTTGATTTATTAAATTTTTGAGATAAATAAAAAGCAACACATCTTGTTGCATTTCCACACATTTTTGCTTTTGTTCCATCTTTATTATATATGTCAATACTTGCATCAAAATTTTTGCAAGAGTTTATGACAATTATTCCATCACCACCAATACTAAACTTATGCTCACAAAGTAATTTGCATAATTTGGGAACATTAATTTCTTTTTTGTCTTTAATATTATCTATATATATGTAATCGTTTCCAAGTCCTTGCATTTTTATAAAAGATAACATAATTTCTCCATATAGTTTGTATATTAAAAATTTTGTAAAATGTTGCGTTGCTATAATTGACACAAACTTTTGTTTCATATATACTACACTCATTAAAGGATTTTTATGAATAACAAGAAAAAAGTTATATTAAACCACTTTATCAATGTTTTTTTGATTTTGCTTGGTTGCTTTATTATGGGTAGTGCCTATAATATTTTTTATCGCCCACACGATATAGTCCTTGGTGGATTTGGTGGTATTGCAAATATTATTGGTTATCTTTTATCTCTCATTGGTGTCAACCTATCTATTTCAATAATATATATCATAATGAACATTATACTGTTTGCCTTTGCATTAAAATTACTTGGCAAAAAATTTGGAATATATGCTTTGTTTGGAATTTTTGGTTATGCACTATTCTTGGAAGTCTGCAAGTTTATGCCATCACTTAGCGATGATTTGCTATTATGTTCCATTTATGGTGGTGTAATGTCAGGTATTGGCACAGGTATTGTTATTCGTGCCGGTGGTAGCACTGGTGGTGGTGATATGTTGGGTTGTG
>CALDLU010000063.1:0-7252 GCA_937915245.1 uncultured Clostridia bacterium
CATCATCATCAATAAAATATCTTTCAATTTGGGCTTTCTTTCTTAAAATAGCAATTCTTGTTTCATAATCTGGTGCTTGTATATCTTGAATAAAGCCACTAACAAAACGAGAACGAAGTCTGTCTGTTAATGTTTCAATTTCTTTTGGTGGTCTATCTGAAGAAATAATAATTTGTTTGTCTTGTTGATACAAGTCATTAAATGTATTAAAAAATTCTTCTTGCGTTTCTATTCTTTTTGTTAAGAATTGAATATCATCAATCATCAAAACATCAACGCTTCTATATTTTTCTCTAAATGCTGCTGTTCCTTTTGTTGGACCTTTGTCTTTGTTTGAGCCTAATGATTCAACAAAGTCATTAGTGAATTGATTACAAGAAACATACTTTATTTTGAGTTTTGGATTGTTTTGTTTGATATAGTTTCCAATAGCGTGTAATAAGTGAGTTTTCCCAAGTCCAACACCACCATAGATAAATAATGGGTTAAATTTATGTCCTGGATTTTCTGCAACTGCCTTTGCTGCTGCATAACAAACCTGATTGCTTTTGCCAACAACAAAGTTATCAAAAGTGTACTTTGCGTTGAACATATTTTCATCTTCTTCTTTATTTTGTTCATCAACAATAGTTTCTGGTTTGTTCTTTTTTAGGTATTCTTCTTTTTCATCTGGGTCAAGTATTTCATATTCAGTGTCTGCACCAAAAACATCTCTTATTGCTTCACCCAATTCTTTTGCGTGATTTTTTTGGAGTTGTTTTTTTGCAGTTACAGAATTTGCAACCAATATCAATTTGTCGGTATAGTCAAGTGGAACAATAGGTTCAAGCCAAAGTTCATATGACACAATGCTAACAAGTGGTTCGATTTTGGAAAGTACTTTTTCCCACATTTGATTTAAGTCTTGCATTTTTTTCTCCGATAATATTATAACTTATCTACCCTGTTTTTGCAAATATTTTTATTCATATAAAATTAAAGATTGTATATATATGTATAGATATATATTACTTATTATTTATAAGCAAATAATATACACTATCTAAATATTTGTATAGTTTGCAATTATTGACAACACAAGGTATGTGTGATAGTCTAAATATAAGGTAACTAATGAAAAACAAAACATCAAAAAGAGTTTTTATAATAATTATTGTCGCAATACTTGTGATGGCTTTTTCTATTAGTATTGGATATGAAATTGAAAATAAAAAAACAGATATAGTAAGCATTGATGATGGAACAAAAGATTTGGAAGATTTGATTAATGATGATAAAGAAGATGACAGCAAAGACCAAGACGACAAAAAAACAGAAGAAAACAAAATCAAACCAAAAACTTACACATCAAGTCAAGGCTTTTTATGCTTTAAAGATGCAACAGAACTTCTTAAAACTTGCAAAGGCTTTGAAATTCAAGCAAAAACAACAGGTGTTGCTGTTGGTGAAACTCAATGTGTTGATGAAACAATTATAATGTCAAATAATTACTATTTGAAAACAAGTACGGCATACACAACTATGCCATCAATGGGCAAAACATATTTTAGATATTTTTATTCAAATGATAGCGGACAAAATATTGAATACAAAAAAACAGATAAATTAAATGATGATAAATCTCCAAATTGGTCTGGTGGTATTGAGCAAAATACACTAAACAGAGAAACTGTCAACAATTACGATGGGTATGCTTTAAAACCATTTGCCATTGAACCAACTTCAAAAAAAGAATTAGTTAGTTTTGATAGGTCTAACAAGAATTTTTACATAATCAAATTTGTTATCAACGATATTCCAACTGACTATGTTGAAAACATAAAAAGAGAAGGAGATTTGGACTGGATTAATATTAATTCAGTTAATTTGACTTATTATATCGAAAAATCAACTTTATATATAAGAAAAGTTGAAAAAAGTGAAGTTTATAACTCACAAAAAATAATTAGTTTCAGTTGTGTGTCAAAACAAGTTTCAATAATTAAACAAATTGACAAAGAGATTATTCCACAGAAACCGGCAATTTAGATTTTTTAAAAAGGAAAAATTATGAAAGAATATAATGGTAAAAAAGTTTTTACAATTAAAAAAGATGGGAATTTAATTGATGTATATGAAGATAACCCAAATTTTGATTGTGAAAAACAATTAAAGAAATGTGAAGACGCATTAAAGACTTACGATAACTATATAAACAATTTTAAAGCAAGTAAAAAAAATGCACAGTCAAGAATGCCACATTGGGCAGTTATTATTTGTTGTGCTGTTGCTTTGTCAGTAGCCGGAGCTTTTGCATTTGTCACATCAAGCATTTTGCTTTTTGCTCTTGCAATTATCAGTGGTATTATTGGTGGATATTTTTTATTAAAAAAGGCAAACCTAATAAGAAAAATAAAGGAAAACAACGAAAGCATAGAAATTTACGAAAGTTATAAAAACAGTTTGCTTGAAGAAAAGGAATATCTGGAACTATTGACTTTTAACAAAACACACAAAGATATAAAAATCTACAATAAGTTTGAAAAACAAGCAAATATAGTCAAAAACGAGAACAAAAACACTTTACGAAGTGACAATATTATAGAAAGATAATAAAGACTATTGAAATTTTTTCAATTATGTATTATAATGTACATGTAAATTAAATGGAGAATAATATGGGTTTAAGAGAATTTGAAAAAATGAATTCACAAGATATGAAAAAAGCGATAAAAATTATTGAAGAAGAAGGAATAGAAAATTATACTTCAAAGTTATGTAGTTCTGATTTGTTTATATTACCAAGAAAAACAGGATTTATTATTAGAAAAAGAAAAAATGTTACAATGGTACTAAGTGAAGAATGTGCTCAACAAATCATAAACAGGTCAAAGATGAATAAGTATTTGAGCGTTATCAAGGGTGAAAGATATCCTGTAAAATTTGATGAAAACAAGATCTATGCTTATGAAATCGGAAAATGTATAAACAAAGTTAACGAAATCTATAATTTAAAAAGTGATGATGAAAATTTTGATAACCTTGTAAAAAGTTTAAATAATAAACTTTCAAAAATAGTTAGTCTTGACAAAAAAGAAAAAATTGTAAGAGTTGCTTTTTCAAGTAAAGATATTAGCGACATAAAACCTATTTTTGAAAAAGTTGACAATATATTTAATTCTGTAAGAAATGAAAGTATAAAAGATGATGAACAAACACTTTAATAAAAATGCAAAAATATCTACCAAACTTGGTAGATATTTTTTTAACACATTGATGAAATTGAATTGTATAGGTTTGTTATACTTGAACTAGAAAATTGTTTTATATTGTCAACGAATGGTTTTTGTGTTGGAAAGTCATTAAGATATGTGTCATAATCAAAATTATAAATTCTTACAAGTTTGTCAAAATCAACACTTGTTATTGACTTTTCAAAATTTTCTTTTTCACCTAAAAATGCTGTGTAATTATTGAGCCATTGTTGTAGTTGTTGAACAGTTACTTCTGTGTCTATTGACAAATCAATATTGTTATATTTTTCTAATGTTTCAACAAATTGGTCATTTTCCAAAAGTTTATATTCACCATTAAAACCATTTAGATATTCAATAGAAGATTTTAATGTTGAGATAGAACTTTTGAGTACAGCCAAAGTTTTTTCATTTGTGATTTGAGTTTTTGACAATTCAATATATTTGCCATCTTGAATGTAACTTGTGTGTTTTGGGAAAATATAATTTTCACAAATATTGCTAAAACTATCACAAATATCAATAACTTGATTTGTTATATCAATATAATCTCTTTTGTATTCTTTAACAACTTGAAGATAAATATCTTTTACCATTTCATCTGCTGGAAATCCTGTTTTGTTGAATTGCTTATCAATTTCCAAAACCTTTTGACTAAAATTTTGAATATTTGTTGTTGCCTTTTTTAATTTGTTTGAAAGATCTTTGTATTGTCCTTTAACCTTTCCACTAACATCTGTTGGTTTGTTTACAAGTATTCCAGAAAATTCAGAAATAAACTTGAATGAGTTTACAAATATTTTGTCATATACATCAGGTATTTGTGTATATGAATTTAATTTGTCTTTATTTTCTTGTGAAACATAATTTGGTTCTGTGCGTATTTTGTTAATAATTGCACTAATATTTTCGCCATATTTTATTCCACTGTTGTATTCTTCATTTTTACATATTGTTGTTATAAAGTTTTCAAAATCATCACTTGTTGTTTGATAAAAATTTGAATCATCTTCGCAACCATAAAAAGCAAAAGAAACTACAAATGCCAAACATATTATCATAAAACATTTAATAAATTTTTTCATTGTTTTCTCCTTTTATCTTCCTATCATAAAGAAATCTCTGCCAAGCAAAAGTGCATCATTTTTTAATTCTTCTGTTTCTTGTGAGTTTGCAAAATCTAAATATGTGTTATTTGCCAAATGTTCAACACATTGATTAATATCAATTGTGTTAAAAATGTTTAGAACTAAATCATATGATTCTTGTGAATTATAGTAATTATTTGCTGTGTTTAATTCAAAAGTTACAAATCTCATAAGATTTGACATTGAAGTTTGAAGTTCTGTGTAATTACAATCATTTGCTGTTAATTTTTGTGTGAGTTGTTGTTGCCACATACAAGCAGATTTTATAACATAGCCTGAATATCTGTTTACACTATATGTTTGTGTTAAATAATTTTGGTAAATAACGGAAGCATTAAAGTAGAAATTTGTCAAACTGTTTAAAAAGTTAAAATAATATAAGTTATTATAGTTATCAATTAAATCAATTACACTTTTATTAGATTTATTTTCGATATTTAATTTATTATAACTTAAATAAGTTTCCAAATAGTTTTTACAATTATTTGCAGATTTTTTTAAGTTTTCAAAACTTTTTGTCATCTCTTGTTGATATTTTAACATTTTGCCATCATTATTTTTTGCAAAAATCAAATTGTCTAACATTTCAGTATCAATAGATGAGTAAAAATTATAAAAATATGTTATTTGAGTGTAAATATTTTTTTGATTTTGTATTGTTTGTTTAAAAGTTGCATCTTGTTCTCTGTTTTCACAAGTGATTATATATTGATAAATACCTGTATTATAAGATATAACTTCATTGATACTATCATCTGTTTTATAATCATAAAAATTATTATAAGGTGCATTCAAATCAACTTTAGGTCTAAATAAAAAATATAAACCAATACCACCTGCAATGATTGCAAGAACAATAAAGATTGAAAGTAATGCTTTTTTATTTATAAAAGATGTCTTTGCCATAATCTCTCCTATTAAATTTAGTTTATCACAATTATGTTAATAAAGCAATAGTACTAAAATAAAAAATTGCCCTATAAATAGGACAATTTATCGTTACGCGAATATTGATTCTCCATTATTTGAAATTTCAAGTTCATTTTTTAAATCATTCTTTATTGTTTCGGTTATCATTGTTACATAATTTTTGTATACAAGTGGAATCTTTACTCCAGTTTGTTCAACTTTCCTTAAAGCATTCTTTATGTTAAATTTTTCCAAAATATCTTTTAATATTTTTTTTGCTTTTTCATTCTTATTTGCAAAAAGAATTATATCTTTTTTTATTGTTTCGTATTTATTTTTGCAATATTTTTTGTCTAATGGATTTATTGAAAAAACAGCAGATTGAGAATCATTATAATAATCTTTTACTAGGTCAATATCAACAAAGTCATAGAATAAGTGCATTTCTTGCAAATGTGTTGATAAAAACGAAAGTTCATTATCGAATATTGGTGATAATCTTAATGTGTTTGATTTTTTATTATTAAGGAAAAATATATTGCCTGAATGTCTATCTGTTTGCAAAGTTAATAAATCAAATATTGCCAATTTATACATATTAACAATTTCTTGGCCCAAATCTATGTTTGTTCCTCTGTTTTTTAATGTTTTTAATATGCGATAATAATCAATCAGTGAATTTGGTTTATTTTGATTATTTGTTATTGCTTTTAGTTCGCAAGCACTTATCATTGTTTCATCACTGTTTGCAACATTATAAGAAATAATACCATTATTACCATCAATGGTTGCGGGTTCATAAGTTGCACATTTAAGACCAATTTGTTTGCATAATTCCATACACAAAAGTTCATTAACAATTCTTGCTGACTTTGTTGCAGGTTGTGCATCAAAAGACTTAAAAATTGCTTCTTTGCCCTTTACATTAAACCAATAATTACCATAGGACTTTGTAGAAATTCCAACAAAGTTTGTAGTATTATATTCTGCTCGAAATCTTTTGGGAGTAGTATCCAAAATTACTCCTGTGGCAAGTTTTATATTTTCAAATCTTCCAATATTTTTGATAATTGATTTATATAAAGGATTTTCGCCTGTTACTGATATAACATTCATAATTTTTCCCCTCTTTTTTAATATTATAATTTCTGAATTCCGTATTTTTCTTTATTATTTAATATGTATTGAAGCATATTAATGGTATGTTCAAATTCATTTACACTTTCACAAGTTATCATTGTAATTAAATCTTTATAGTCTTTTGAAATAACAATACCCATATTCTCAACATTTGCTATTGCACTTTTTATATCTATTTTGTCTAAGGTATCTATAAGTATTTTTTTTGCATCTTTATTTTTGCTTGCAAAAATTACCAAATCATTTTTTGTTTTATCATACTTTGATTTTCCACTATCGACATTGTCAACAAGGAGTAAATTTCCACTTGTACTAAATAAACTTTTTGCAATATCAAAGTTTATTGTTCTATAGTCTTTTACAGTGTTGTCAAGATTGAATGAACAAAAAGCGAATTCATTGTCAAAAATTGGTGAAAGTCTTATTTCATTTGTTTTTGCATTTTCAATAAACTGAATATTTTCTGCATGTCTATCTGTATGAAGTAATAATTCATCAATTAGACATATTTGATATAATTTTAAAGTTTCTTTCCTTATATTGATTTTATAGCCTTTGGACTTTAATACCTTTAATGCATTGTAATAAGATTTTAAGGTATTATTGTTATATTCATAGTCGCCTGCTTTGTATTTTAGCATTGAACCGGTTATTAGTTTTTCATCTTTATTTAAAACATTATATGAAGCAATGCCATTTATTCCTTGAATAGAAGCAAGTTTGCATTTTGCACAATCTAGTCCAATTTGTTTTGAAATTTCATAAAATAAAAGTTCGTTAACAATTCTATTTGGCTTTGTTTTTTCCATACATTCAAACGAT
>CALDLU010000064.1:0-1632 GCA_937915245.1 uncultured Clostridia bacterium
TTACTTTATCGCCCAAACTATAAACATGAGCATTGCCTTTTAATTTTAGAGATTTTTCCATATATAAATAGTTGTCTTGTGGCAAATTATCTATTTTTACAAGACCTTCAACAGTGTTCTCAAGTTCCACATATATACCATAATTTTGCACACCTGAAATTATACCTTCAAATTCTTCGCCTATATGGTCTTTTATATAAACTGCTTTGAATAAATCATCAACATCTCTTTCTGCTTCATCTGCATTCTTTTCCATTTCGCTTGACCTAAATGATGAGTCTAACACAAAGTCGGCAAGTTCAAGTTTTCTATTTTTGCTAACTTTTTTGTGTAAATATTCTTTGATTATTCTATGAATAGTAAGGTCTGGATATCTTCTTATTGGCGAAGTGAAATGACAATAATCTTCAAGAGCAAGTCCAAAGTGTCCTAATGGCTCATCAAGATATCTTGCTTTTTGTAAAGAACGCAAAACAACTTTGTTCAATGTTTCACTATAATCTTTGTCTTTTGTTTTTTCTAGTATGCTTTGTAAGAATTGTGGAGTAACATCTGTAACTTCATCAGTTTCTATACCCAAACTTTTTAAGAAGGCACACACATTTTTTATTTTATCCAAAACTGGTTTTTCATGCACACGATAAACAAATGGGACATCTTTTAATTTATAATGCTTTGCAACAGTTTCGTTGGCGACCACCATAAAATTTTCAATAAGCCTGTGCGCATCATTCCTTTCTCTTTTCTTAACAAAACTAACATTATAGTTTTCATCAACAGCGATTTCGGGTTCTGCAATATCCAAATCAAGCATTCCAGCATCTTTTCTTCTTTGTTCCAATATTTTGGATAGTTTGTTCATTTCAAGCAAAATGTCTTTAATATCTTTGAGTTTGTTACTTTCATTCTCATCACCACAAAGAACTTGATAAACTTGGTCATAAGTTAATCTATGGCAAGAACAAATAACACTTTCGTATATATCGTGAGAAACAATTTCACCTTGCTTGTTTATCTCCATTTCACAAGTAAGTGTCAATCTGTCAACACCTTCATTAAGCGAACATATACCATTCGACAATTCTTTTGGGAGCATTGGCAAAACCATATTTGGGAAATAAACGCTTGTGCCACGAGTGTAAGCTTCTTTGTCAAGTTCTGTATTATATTTTACATAATTACCAACATCTGCAATATGCACACCAAGTAAATAATTTTCACCTTTCATTTCCAAAGATACTGCATCATCAAAATCTCTTGAATCAGCACCATCTATTGTGAATATTTTTTTGTTTCTTAAATCTACTCTATTAACATAGTCATTAAGTTGCAATCTCTGTGGAATTGCCCTTGCTTCACTCATTACGCTGTTTGGAAATTCTTCATAAAGTTTGTGTTCACGAATTATGCCAAGTTCCAAACTTGCAATATCATCACTCTCACCCAACACTTCAACAACTTCACCTGAAAGTTTGTCTGTATTATTTTTATTTAATTTTACAACAACCCTATAACCTTGCTTTGCACCCTTTGTCATGTTTTGTGGCACAAAAACATCTTTTGATAATTTTTTGTTGTCAGGTATAACAAAAGCATTTTTTTTGTTTACATAAGTAATTGTTCCAACAATGT
>CALDLU010000065.1:0-2350 GCA_937915245.1 uncultured Clostridia bacterium
CAATCCCAGGTGGCTCAGGAATGAATGAAATTTCATTTACTGTTATTTTTGGTTCAATATTCCCAGAAGGAACAGTATTTTGGGGCTTGCTTGTTTGGAGATTTATGACATACTATTTATATATCTTGCAAGGTATCACTATTGTTGTTTATGACTATGTTCATGGTAATAAGAAGTTTAAATGGTTGCAAAGGAAATGGGAACTTGAAGCTGAAAGTGTGTTGTTTAAGGAAGAACAAATAAAGAATTATAAAAAGCAAAGAAAGACAAAGAAAACCACAAAGTCAACAAAAAACAATAAAAACATCTAAATAAGTTTAGATGTTTTTTTTGTGTTAATAATTATTTTATGAAAAAAATGGATACCAAGACAAAAAATTTAATATTTGCAGTTGTTATTTTGTCAATTATGCTGATTGCAAGTATTGTATACAACATTTTGGGTGGATTTGTTATAAATCAAGAAAAAAATGCTTATCTAAATATAGGAGATGGTTACACATTCAATGTTGATAGTCTTGGCGTGTTTAGCCAATCTTTTTGCGTTGATGGGACATTACTCCCAGGAGATGTTTTAAATCAAAAAATACAAATAAAACTACCAGATATAGACACAAGCAACAAAATATTGCGAGTAAAAGTGCAATTTTTAGATAATTCTCTAAATATTTATGGTTTTGATAGTTGGGTAAGCGTTGGCGATTATTATGTATATAATTCCACAATTTATAAAAATCAAACAATAGGATTATGTGAAAAAATTGAGTTAGATAAAGATATACCCCTAAAAAGCAATACGCTTTACTATTTTATTGTTTCTGTTGAATATATAAACGAACTTGGTCTAAATAAGTAATCATACACACTTTTAGGATTAAAAAATGGGTGTAAATTTATGTCATCTTTTCGTAGTGTTGTACCATCAACACATTTCCTATCCATAAATAATACTTTTTGATTTGATTTTGTAGGTAAGTAGGAGTAAAAAGTTTTCATACCAACTCCACAAAACAATTCAAAACCATATTTTGACAAAAGCTGATGTTTTACTGTTAAACCATCTGTGTCATAAACGCTCCATTCCCCATAAGGGTAAACATACACTTTTGTTTTGCCAACCAATGGTTCAACTTCATCTTTCCATAATTTAAGTTCTTCTTCGAATTGTTTGTCAGTTAATTTGTTCATATGATAATGACCATAACTATGAGATGCAAAGTTCCAGCCACATTCTTTAAGTTTTTTTATAACTTTTTTTGCTTCTTTTATTTCACTTTGTCTATTTGTAATGTTTTTGGATTGAGTTCTGTAACCCAATACTCCGTCATAACCGGTAAGATTTATTGTTCCTTTTGCATTATTGAGAGAAAAGTCTGGGTGTAGTTTTACAAAGTTTTCCAAAATACAGACAAATTCCTTGTCATAAGAAATATCAATTTTCCCATTTATATTAGTTTGTGTGGCAAAGTTATTATTTTTATCTAATATAATTTTATCTACCATACCAAGTCCCATTTTTTTGTGGTCATAATTAACATCATCAAAAGATAGTACCAATGCTTTTTTACCCTTTGGAATTTTGATTGATGTTTTAATAGTTTTACCATTCTCGTTTTTAAATGTGTCGTTTATATTAACAAGAATATAATTATTCTTATACATACTATCAAGCATTTTTTTGAACTCAAAACTTGTTATGCAATCAATATTATAATTCTCTCTCATCGGGTTATTTTTCTTAAAAGCAATGTCTGGATATGCTATTAAACAATGGGTGAATAAGTGTTCAACTGTTGTCGTGTAGGTATAATTTTCACTGTAAAACCCACTTACAAACGGTAAAACACAGGCAAGTATTAATAAAACTAATATACTTTTTTTCATATGTTTAGTGTGTTTCAAATTTCGCAAAATAAACAATAAAACTCCAAAATTCGCTACATAAATAAAATTTATTGTGTGCTAAACTTTTTTTGAGGTAAAAATGGATAACGAGTTTTATAGTAGAATTGTTTATAGGAAAAATGCGTTTTTGGAACTTGCTGAATATCTGGGACAAAATTATTACGGCAAAAAAATCTTATTGATATCAACAAAAAGTCTGGTTAATTCAAATTTAACTGAGATTATGAATGCAATATCTTTTGCAAAATGTAGTTTTAAGCACTATATTGCAAAAAGTAATTTTTCTGATAACGAATTGAAATCTATCACAAATATTGTATCTGATGAAAATTTTGATTTGTACATAGTTTTTGGTGGGGTTAGGGCAACAATGGTAACAAAATATTTTGCAAATATATTTAATGTTCCATATATTGTATGTCCATCTATGCCTAGTGGTATTGGA
>CALDLU010000066.1:0-4824 GCA_937915245.1 uncultured Clostridia bacterium
AATTGCATCAATATCGGCAGGCGATGAAGAAATTGGTGAGTTAATTTCAAATGCAATAAAAAAAGTTGGTGAAAATGGCGTTGTTACAATAGAAGAAGGTGAGCAAATTGAAACAACATTGCAAGTGGTTGAAGGTATGCAATTTGATAGGGGATACTTGTCGCCATATATGTGTACTGATAATGAAAAAATGATTGCTGTTTTGGATAATCCATATATTCTCGTAACTGATAAAAAAATTTCAACAATAACAGATTTGTTGCCAATACTTGAACAAGTTGTAAAAACTGGTGAAAAGTTGCTTATTATTGCAGAAGATATAGAAAGTGAAGTTTTGGCAACTTTGGTTGTAAATAAACTTCGTGGTGTATTCAACTGTGTTGCAGTAAAAGCTCCTGCTTTTGGAGATAAAAGAAAAGATTTTTTAAGTGATATTTGTACACTTACAAATGCTACACTTTGTTCAAGCGAAGTTGGTATTGAATTACAAAATATTGACCTTAACTTTTTAGGTAAAGCAAAGTCTGTGAAAGTAACAAAAGATAGCACAACAATAATTGCACTAGATGGTGAAAACGAAGCACTGAAACAAAAAATAAAAAGTCTAAAATTACAGTTGAATAATAATTCAACTGAATATGATAAAGAAAAAATCAAAGAAAGATTATCAAAATTATCAGGTGGGGTTGCTGTTATAAAAGTTGGCAGTGCAACAGAAGTTGAAATGAAAGAAAAGAAACTTCGCATTGAAGATGCACTCTCTGCAACAAAGGCAGGAATTAGCGAAGGTATCGTTGCTGGTGGTGGTACTGCATTAGTAAAATGTTATGATAAATTAAAAGAATATATTGACACACTTTCTGGTGATGAAAAAATGGGGGCGCAAATTATATTGGACACATTATCTGCACCACTAAAACAAATTGCTATAAATTGTGGAAAAGACGCTGGTGTGATTTTGGAAAAGGTTATGTCAAATAAAAATGAAGTATTTGGCTATGATGGGAAAAATGATGTATTTGTTGATATGTTATCAGCAGGAATAATTGACCCACTTCTTGTTACAAAAACTGCTCTTATATCTGCATCTAGTGTTGCTGGCACATTGCTTACAACAGAATGTCTTGTTTGTGATGAAAATAGTAAAGAAGATTAAAGTAAATAAATTTTCACATTGTAAAAATGATTGAAAAAAATAATTATATTTGTTAATATGTACATATGAAAATACAAAAAGTAGAATTTTTAACAAGTGTTGCAAAGGCAAGAGATATAATAGAAGGTGGAAGTGAATTTGCTTTTGTTGGAAGAAGTAATGTTGGGAAAAGCAGTTTTATCAATTCATTAATGGGTGTAAAAAAGTTGGCAAAAACATCAAGTGAACCAGGTAGAACAAGACTTATTAATTACTTTATGATTAACGATAATTTTAGATTTGTTGATTTGCCAGGTTATGGTTACCACAGAGCAGGAAAGAAAAATGAACTTATGTGGGCAACATTAATGGAAGATTATTTAAAATATTCAACATCACTAAAAAGAGTTTTTATGCTTGTAGATATAAGACATAACCCAAGTGAACTTGATAAGCGTATGTTAGAGTATTTGACTTACACAAACAGACCATTTACAATCATTGCAACAAAAATAGATAAAGTCGCAAAATCAAAAATACCAGTTTATATCAAAAATATCGCACAAGGACTATTTATTACAACAAATAATATTATTCCATATTCAAGCGAAACTCATTTTAATAGAGATAAAATTTTAGAAATAATAGAAAATGATTTAAAAGATGACCTAACTTAGTAGGTCATTTTTTATTGTAAAAATTTGGTTGTTAATTGTTTTCAAAAAAAATAAATTTAATTAAGATTTGAATTTATTATTGGGTTATATAATGGCTATTATTACTTTAAATATACTTTATACTTATATTATTATACTATAAATATATGTATATTAAAATATTTTAAAAAATATGAAAAAAGGTGTTGACAAGGCTAGGGTGAATGTATTACAATGGCTTGTAAAGTGGCATACTTTCGGGTTGAGGTGTGAAGTTACCTTGTTCCTACGCAAGCGGAAAAGGATAATTTACACTGACAAGTTTCGCTTAAAGCGAAGCGACCAACAAGCCTTTTTATTTTAGATGTCACTTGCAAACACACGGCATAGTGTGTTGACTAAAATAAATGGGTTACTTATCAGTAACTTGTTGGCAAGAGATTACAGGAGGTTAAAATGGCAACACAAAAAATTAGAATCAAACTTAAGTCATACGATCATTCACTTCTTGATCAAGCATGTGTAAGAATTATTAACACTGCAAGCAAGAGTGGTGCCAAAGTGGTTGGACCAGTTCCACTTCCAACAGATAAGGAAGTTGTAACAGTTATTCGTTCACCACACAAACACAAAGACAGTCGTGAACAATTTGAATCTAGAACACACAAAAGAATGATAGATGTGTACCCAACATCACCAAAGCAAACTGATGCATTTATGAAATTAGATTTGCCTGCTGGTGTTGATATTAAAATCGAACTATAAGGAAGGAGAAGAAAATGAATAAAGCTATAATAGGCAAGAAACTTGGAATGACACAAATCTTCACACCTGATGGTTTGGTTGTTCCAGTAACAGTTGTTGAAGCTGGTCCTTGCAAAGTTGTTCAAGTTAAAACAATGGCAAGAGAAGGTTACAACAGTGTAGTTGTTGCTTTTGATGAAACAAAAGAATCAAGAGTAAACAAAGCACAATTAGGAACATTCAAAAAAGCAAATGTTCCTGCAAGTAGAGTTTTAAGAGAATTAAGACTTGATAATTCACAAAATTATGAAATTGGAACATCAATCCTTTGCGATATCTTCAATGAAAAAGACAAAGTTGATGTTACAGGACTTACACGTGGTCGTGGATTTACAGGTGTTATCCAAAAATGGAATCAACACAGATTAAAAATGACCCATGGTACAGGACCTGTTCACAGAGAAGTAGGTTCAATGAGTGCAAACAGTACACCAAGCCGTGTATTCAAAAATAAGCACCTTGCTGGACACTATGGTCACGAGAGAGTAACAATCCAAAACTTGGAAGTTGTTAAGGTCGATTCTGCTCGTAATATCTTACTCATTAAAGGTTGCATACCTGGTCCAAGAGGAACAGTTGTAACAGTTACTGAGTCAGTAAAAGCATAAAGGAGTTAACTGATGAAAGCTAAAGTTTATAATATGCAAAATGCCGAAGTTGGCTCAATCACATTAAAAGATGATGTTTTTGGTGTTGAATATAACGAACCACTTATTCATGAAGTTGTTGTTGCTTACAATGCAAACCAAAGACAAGGAACAAAATCTGCACTCACAAGAAGTGAAGTTAAAGGACATGCTAAAAAACCTTGGAAACAAAAACATACAGGACATGCAAGACAAGGTTCAACAAAAGGTCCACAATTCATTGGTGGTGGTGTTGTATTTGCTCCAAAGCCAAGAGATTTTTCTAAGAAAGTAAACAAATTTGCAAAAAGAGCTGCATTCTTAAGTGCAATTAGCCAAAAGCTTGCTCAAAAAGAATTAACAATTTTAGATGAATTTGCTTTGGAAGAAGTAAAGACAAAGAAAGTTCAAGATTTCTTAGATGCATTCAAATTCAATGCAAATACAGTTATCGTATTAGATGAATTAAACAATGATGCACTTCGTGCTTCAAAGAACATTCCAAGTGCTTATGTTACAACATCAGACCTTGTTAATGTTTATGACATTGTTAGCAACAAAAATGTTGTTTTAACAAAGAAAGCAGTTAAAAAATTAGAGGAGGTTTATGCAGAATAATGAAAGCTCAAGATGTTATTATTAAACCTATTCTCACAGAAAAATCTTATCAAGGAATTCAAGGCAAAGTTTACACATTCAAAGTTGCAAACAGTGCCAACAAAGTTCAAATAAGAAAAGCTGTTGAAGAACTTTTCAATGTTGAAGTTGAAAATGTAAATACCGTTAAAGTTAAAGGTAAAGAAAAGTCACAAAATACAAAATCAGGAAGAACAGTTGGTAAAACAAGTGATTACAAAAAAGCAATCGTAACACTTAAAGAAAGTTCAAAACCAATTGCATTCTTTGAAAGTTTATCATAGGAGGATAATTAGTTATGGCAGTTAAATCAAGTAAACCAACATCAGCTGGTAGAAGATTTTATACATCAGCAACTTTTGAAGAAGTAACTAAAACTACTCCTGAAAAAAGCTTGCTTAGAACAAAAAAGAAAACTGCAGGCAGAAATGCTAGTGGTAAGATAACAGTTCGTCATATCGGTGGCGGAAACAGACAAAAATACAGAGTTATCGATTTCAAAAGAAATAAAGATGGTATCCCTGCAAAAGTTACAGCAATAGAATACGACCCAAATCGTAGCGCTTACATTGCATTGTTGACATATGCAGATGGAGAAAAGAGATACATTTTAGCTCCACTTGGACTTAGTGTTGGCGAAACACTTATGAGTGGTAAAGATGCTGAAATAAAAGTCGGAAATGCACTCCCACTTGAATATATCCCAGTAGGTTCAGTTGTTCATAATATTGAACTTAGTGCAGGAAAAGGTGGACAAATGGCAAGAAGTGCTGGTGCTGAAGTTGCTCTTATGGCAAAAGAAGGTAAATATGCAACACTTCGTATGCCTAGTGGTGAAATGAGAAAAGTCCTTCTTACTTGCAAAGCTACAATTGGTACAGTTGGTAATGTTGACCATGAACTTGTATCTCTTGGAAAAGCAGGAAGAAAAAGACATATGGGAATTAGACCTACAGTTCGTGGATCT
>CALDLU010000067.1:0-4354 GCA_937915245.1 uncultured Clostridia bacterium
AAGAGCGGTTGTAACAAAAGATGTTGAACCATATACCATTGTTGGTGGAATACCTGCAAAGGTTATTCGTAAAAGGTTTGATGATAAAACAATAGAAAAATTGCTAAAAATAAAATGGTGGGACTGGAATAAAGAAAAAATACAAAAGAACATTTCAAAAATTCAAAAAGGTGATATCAATTTCGATTAAATCATAAAAAATGGAGAAAAGAATGCTTTTTTATGGATAATATACCTGCAGTTATGTATGGCGACCCACTTCTTGCTATATTTTTATCCATGGACAAAGTGGGAATAAATTTGAAGCAGAAAGATTCGCATTGCTTGCACAAGATTATCAAGTGCTTGCAATAGATTTGCCATGACATGGAGAAAGAAAGGATATTGAGAATTTTGTTCCATGGAGAGTTAAAAAAGAACTTAAAAAAGTTATTGAGTATGCCAAGTTAAGATGGGATAAAATCTATATTCGTGCAACAAGTATTGGATTTATTTTTCATTAATTGCTTTTAAAGATGAAAAAATTGAAAAATGCTTATTTGTTTCGCCACTTTTAGATATACAAAGGATGATATTAGATTTGATGAGTTCTGCAAAAGTAACAAAAAAACAACTGCAAGAAAAGAAAGAAATAAAAACAAGCATAGGTCAAACACTCTCATGGGAATATTATTGTTTTGCAAAAGACAACCCTGTTAAAGCGTTTTGTAAAGATACATACATTTTGTACGCAAATGGTGATGAAGTAATTCCACAAGATGCAGTGGAAAAATTTGTTCAAGAGAACAAATGCACCCTAACAATAATCAAAGGTCTAGAACATTGGTTGCATTTACCAAATGAAATTAAAAAAATGGGAAAAGGGGAAAAAACTGCAATAAATTCTTGAATATATGTAATAAATAACAAAATAAGGTAGCCGTATTTATAAAAAGGTAGCCTTATTTTTTATAAAAAGGATAACAAAATTTTCTTACTATAGTTATATAATCTTTACAAGGAGAAAATTATGTTAAGTAAAAATAAAATCAACCTACTTTTGGTTGCAATAGTGCTATTGGTTATGCCTTGTTTGATTTTGTTTGCTGGATGTGGCAATGAAATTAAACAACTAACAAACAACGAATATAATATTGTTTTGGAAAGTAAGGGCTTTGGAAATGGAACTATTGCAAAAGTGCAAAAGTTAGAAAAAGATAGTGAATCTTGGAGCAATTCACTTTCACTTATAAACAACCAAAAATATAATAAAACAAAAGACCCAGTGATGTATGATATTCATATTGAAAAAGATGGAATGAAGTTACAACCTAAAAAAGAAGTAAAAATAACTATAAATGCACTATACGAAAGTTCTAATAGTTTTGTCGTTTTTCATATTAAAAGCGATAACTCTGTTGAATCATTAGAAACAACTTACAATAATGGAAAAATTTATTTTAATACAAATAGTTTTTCAGTTTTTATTATTGTTGAAGATGAAGAAAGTGGGGAAATAAACATTCATTATGACAACGCTATGGGAACAATAAAACTTGCAGATAATTCAGTTATGCCAAAAGATTTTGAAGTATCTTTAAAGGGCGAAAACAATATAAAATTGACTGCAAAAGCGAAAGCAGGTTATAAGTTTGTTGGTTGGTATAATGGCAATGATGAAAATGCAGAGCTTATCACATCAAATCCAACTGCATATTTTACAAGGTTCAATACTTTGGTTTATGCAAAATTTGATGCAGGTGAATTGGAAAGTTTCTTTTTGTTTGAGTTAGAAATGGCAAAGGTTAATAAAAATGATTCAAATATAAAAACAGTTGCATATTATTCAACAAACACAACCGATGGTAAGGTTGAATTATTGAGAGCAAAAATTGATGGCTCTTTTGATAATGAAAACAAGGCAGGTATAGATGTTTATGATACTGGAATGTTAATAAAATCAGCAACTTGTTACAAAGATTGTGTTGTTGGAACAAGAGCACAAAAACGAGGTAATGTTTATGGATATTACACTTATGATGGAACATTTAATGCAAAATTATCAATAAATGATAATTATTTGCTATTTTATGTTGAAAATGATGTTAATTTATTGACAACTGTAAAAACTGATAAATACCAAACATTAAGAGAAGGTAGATATTTTGTTGTTAGAAAAGATGCCTATAATTCTGCAATCGCAAGTGGAAAAAGCAAAGATTCAGCAGAACTATATTTATCACTCCTAGATTTATCTCA
Source organism: uncultured Clostridia bacterium (assembly GCA_937915245.1). Classification (GTDB taxonomy): domain Bacteria; phylum Bacillota; class Clostridia; order Christensenellales; family UBA1242; genus UBA5893. Next base: position 2,239 of record CALDLU010000067.1, read on the forward strand.
ACCCCATGATGATGGAACTGGCAATGTTGTATTTACAGATATAACTGCATCTTATGAGATTTGGTTGCAATTTGACTCATCAATAAAATCTTGAAATTGGTGAGACTGAAATACCTATTGATTTTTCAGTAGGTATTTTTTTATGTAATATGTAACAGTTTTTAATTGTATGAATACAATTATAGTAATTGTCGAAATGTTGACATCAAAAATAACACTTTACATATATGTTATTTATTGATAAAATATATTAGAAATATCATTTTCAAAGGAGAATGTATGCGAAAAAAGTATTTACCAATCATACTATTATTGGTAATTTTGCCTGTAATGTCCATCATGTTTTTTGGTTGTAAACCAAAGCATATGGCAATGGGCTGGTGGGATTATAATGAAACTACACATTGGCATAATTGCACAGCATGTAATGATGAAACTTTTGATAATAATGAACATATTTTTGAGAACGGAGCAGAAAAGAAAAAATGTACAATTTGTGGCGCAGAAATACCATATAATGATGAAGAAAATTATGCAATTTGGTATGATGGGATAATTGAAAGCAATTCATACAAAAGTGATTTTACATATCTATATTCAAGAACTGAATTTGAAAATAATGAATATAGTTCAGAAATGAGTATAAAAGAATTTTATTCATTAGATAAATATCGTATGGAGTATTTATCATTAGATGATTATGAAAATGGTAAATGGACATATTCAAATTCTGAAATTAGTACTGTAAAGAAAGTTCAAATTGATGGCAAGGAAAAGTTTAAACAAATTTATGAATCAAATCTTAATGGCAAAAAATCAAAAAGTGGAAAGATAGTTCGTTCTGATTATATAAAAAATGTAGCACAAAACAATCCTAGTGAAGTTATTGAAGACTTTGGAATTACTGAGTTTTTAGAAGCAAACACTTATACAAATTTTTGTACAACTATTGAAGAAATATTTAATAATATAGGAACATTTGAAAGTAAAAATTACAGTTTCACAAGAAGTAAAACAGGTCAAGTAAATTTTAACCTTAGTTATTCATATTCAGAACATGAAGAAGGTAGATTTGAAGATAGCGATTATTTAATAACACAGGTGCAAGAATCTCAATCGAGTACTATTGAAAATGGAAAATTAAAATATTTAACTTATACATCTATTGAAAATATAAAATTTGAAGATGAAACAAAAAATGTCTTAAAAAAAGACATTCAAAATATTGAAATAAAATATTCATTTGATTATGACAAGTTTGATGATATTTCAATGGAAACAGAAACAACTGAAAATGCATGTTATGCTAATATTTTATTTGATGTTAATGGTTATTATTTATCAGATGAAGATTCTGTGCTAGTTGATGAAACTTATACCTATAATGATGCTGTGTTGTTTTTAATTAACATAGTCGCAAGATTTATAATCTATAATGGCAACATTAATGGAATGTTTGAAGTTTATCAAGATAAAGAAATGACACAAGTATTCAATGAAAGTTTAATAACAGAAAGTGGTTTAAAATTATATATAAAATTGATACCACCAGAAAATAAAAGTATGATTCTTACAATAAATCAGTCAAGAGATAATCTTGTAAAATTTGTACATGTTTTTGCGATCGGGTCAACTTATAATTTTGATGATATATTATCAGGTTACAATGTTTTATCTATTGACGGACTTGATGCTACAAATAAAACAGAATTATTGTGTGAAGAAAACAAAATTTATACTTTAATAGTTGAAGCAATTAACTAAATTATAATTTACTCTAAACTCTCCATATGGAGAGTTTTTAATTAGGAAATATTAGACTTTGTTAAAAAAATTCGGTATAATATGTTATATTTTATTGACAAAATTGATAGTTCTTGATATTATAATAATGTAACTAATATACCATACCAAATAAATATTAGGTTACTATAAAAAGACCTTAATTGGTCGTAAAGCTCTGTCGCTATCGATTTTTTCGATAGCGATATCTTTTTTTACAAGGGGGAAGAAAATTAATGAATTATAGAATAGGTTTGGATATTGGTATTTCATCAATAGGTTGGAGTGTTATTGAAAATGAATTATCAGCAAGTAAATTCGTATTAAATGAGAA
>CALDLU010000068.1:0-3608 GCA_937915245.1 uncultured Clostridia bacterium
AGGTCAACTTCAACAACAACTCTTTCTAGGTGCATTCTTTGAACTTCTTCTGGACTAAGTTCAAGTGGGCGACCTTTTGGTCCTGTGAAACCAGTTACACCACGAGTTCTTGTTACATTGTGCCAAATATCATCAGCGTAACGCATTTTAACGAGAAGATATCCTGGCATTGTTTTTCTTTGAATAAGCTTTTTCTTTCCGTTTTTTTCTTCAATAACATTTTCCATTGGGATAATAATGTCCATAATTCTATCTTGAAGACCATATTTTACTGTCATTGTTTCAAGATTTTCTTTGGCAACATTTTCATACCCTGAATATGTGTGAAGAACATACCATTTTGGTTCTAAATTTTCTTCCATATATTCACCCCTTATGCAACACTATTGATTAAAAGGTCAAAAATCCAAGCAAGTAATCTATCTATTCCAAATAGAACTACTGCGAAAATAAGAACTACTGTTAAAACAACACCTGTTTTTTTAACAACACTTCCAAATGTTGGCCAAGTAACTTTTTTGAGTTCACTTGTTGTTTCTTTTACTTTTTTGCCAAGCTTTGATGGTTTTTTGTCTTTTTTCTTCTTATCCTTTTTTTGATCTTTAACTGCCTTTTGGTCTTTGGCAACTTTTTTTGATTGATTTGCATCAGCCTTAGCGGTTTCTTTTGCTTCAATCACTGTTTCTGTTCCAAGTTCGCTTGCAGTTTTGTTTTCATTATTTTCTGCCATAAGTTACTCCTTATTTTGTTTCTTTGTGAACAGTGTGTTTATTGCATCTTGGGCAATATTTTGAAATTTCAATTCTGTCTGGTTGGCTTCTTTTGTTTTTGCTTGTTGAGTAATTTCTTTCTTTACATTCTGTGCAAGCAAGTGTTACTAATGTTCTTGTTGGATTTGCCATAATATCTCTCCTTAATTTTCTCTACTTAAAAAAAACACCCGAAACTTTCAAGTGCACCTAAATGTTACCATATGTCCAGCAATTTGTCAACAACATTTTAAATATTTTCATACTAACTTTTTATTGACAAATATACTAATATTTTTTAAAATATAACTATGGAAATAATTGATTACACAAAAAAGAATAGTCTTGCAGAAAAAAAGTCTGAAAATGTACTTATGGACGACATTAAACACGATTTGAAAGAAGATAAGAGTGTTGATGTTTTTAACGCTTTGAATTTATATAACGAAAATTTGGGCAAGTTATATGAAGAACAAGGATACAATCCTTTTGACAGCGACTTTACACTTGATGAAGAATTTGCAAAAGATGTTTTGGAAATTAAAAGTAAAAAAGGTAAAGCATTCCCTGAACCTTTTTTAGATGCTAGCAACAAAAATATTTCAAAAAATTTTGACATTGCAATAGAAAATAATAATGAGATTTTGAAAGAACTTCAAACCAAGTTAAAAGGAAACCTTTCAACGCAAGACAAAAAACAACTCAAAAAAATGGTCATCACATTAAAAAATCGTGGAGAGTTACTTAAACTTGCAAAAGACAAACTAAAACAAAAAGATGCAAATGCTTTAAAAATGTATCTTGAAATTTATGGTCTTGACAGTGAATTAAGCGAACTTTTGGAATATAGTTTTACTGAAAAAGTAAACTCTATTATCCTTTCTCAAAAACTTTTTGATTTATGTAAAAGTCGTGCAATATTAAATAACGCATATAATTTAAGACAAGCAGAAGCAAAACAAGTTCAAGAGCCAATAGCTAATAAAGAAGTTCAAAACACAAACACAAACACAAACATAAAAGAACAAGAAATAAAACAAGAACAACCAAAAGTACGAGAAGTACCAAAAATTCCAACAAAGCCAAAGGTTCAAGAAAAATCAGATAATAATAATGAATTAAACTTTTAAAAAATGTGGCAAAATTTTGCCACATTTTTTATGAATTTATTATTTTTTCAACAAACTTTAATTCATTTGTATATTCTGGAATTTGTTCATTATAGTACATTCCATAGATTGTTACACTTGAATCATTGCTTGCTTTGCATTGTGAAAATAGTTTTTTTATTGTCATTATAACATTTTCATTATGCTTACCATTGTTGCCATAAACATCATCTAATATATCATATATATGAAGTGAATTAAGAATAAACAACACAACATTATAACCATGATAATACAATGAATTTATCACATTAATTGCATCAATAAGTGTATCTTTTGAAAATGATGATGTTTCTTCATTCATAGATGTTACTTGAATTAAATTTGAAATTTTGTCTAATTTTAATTTTGTTTCAATCGAAATATCAACTCCAAGTGCAACATATTTTACATTATCAATTTTTAATGAATTAACTTTTTCATTTATCAAGTTTATTGAAGAATCTCTATTTTGAGTGCAAATAAGTTGACTTTGACCAAGTTTGAAATCATGAATATCTATTACCTTTTCTGGCAAAACAAAATCTTTTTCTTCATTATATATATTATCTGCTGGATTTGTTCCATTTAATGTGATAATTGATTTTAATTTTGCAAAATTTGTTTTTGAATTAAGGTAGGCATATCCTTCAATGATGTCCCCTTCTATCAAATTATATTTTTCAATAAATTCTTCTGTAATGATAATATAAACTTTTTTTGATATTTTTTTATAATTTAAAAAATAATAACCATTTTTTTGAGTTTTTCTTACATAACCTTTAACATCAATAAGTTTTAAACATGCTTCGCCATCAAAATCTTTCAAATTCTGCTCATACTTAATTTCTCCAAAACTTGCATTATTTGATGTTTCAAGTTTGCTCTCAAGTTCTTCATCACCCATTGCAATTAATTTTGAAAATAAAGCATCTTGGCTACCATGATTTTTTACAGGTCTGCCAAATCTTTTATTAAATTGTGGCTTTGCTTGTCCTGACTTTATTTGTCTTATTTCATCTATAAGTACTTGTCTTTTTTTGGAAGTTGGAGATTTTACACCAACGCTTCTTGCCAATGTTCTTAACTCGTGTATACCTAATTCTTCCAATTCATCATATGTTGTATTTTCCATTCTTATCTCGCTTTCTTTAAAGTAATATAACATACATTTGTAAAAAAGTAAATGTTTTTACTTCGTTTGTTACAAAAGTAAATTGCCATCATCGGTTTCAACAATTTTTAAAATGTTTTCTATTTGATTTGTTTGTGCATTTACATAGAAATAATATGTTTCATCATTTCTTGTGCAGATGTTTTCATAGCACAAAATTTCTCTGTTATAGTCAAGTGGAGCAAGACATAATCTTGTTTGCAAAATTTCATATGCTGTTGGAACTTTTGCTCTTGCACTTTGCATTGTTACTTTTGGAACTTCCAACTTTCTTTCTATATGGTTTGTAAAATATGTTGTTGCTTCATAACCGATAACATTACCCAACGACAAATCAACTTTAACTTTTACTAGGTCTGGGTAAATTATTACACCATTGTTTACTGGTGCAAGATTGATATAGGCATCTCCACCAATAATATCACTCCAAACACATTCCATATCGCCCAAATTATTTTGTTTTGCAAAACTGATTGCAATATCCTTTGCTTGTTTTAGACTATAATTTTGTTTTGAACTATTATCACTACAACTCAT
>CALDLU010000069.1:0-9835 GCA_937915245.1 uncultured Clostridia bacterium
TTGAAAATTTATCTAGTGCAACAAATATGTATGCTGTTTTAAATGATAGTAATTCAGAAAGCAATGTAAATAAGATATGCAATTACACACAAGATAAAATACTATTAAACGAAAAGACAAGAAATATTGTGATTGCATATTCGGTTAAGGACCTGTTATCTGGAATATCTAATCTAACATTTAATTATACTTTAAATATTAAATTAATAAACGAATATATAGTTAATATAGATTCAAATGGTGCTAGCACAAACTTTGTTATTACGGAAAGTGTTGTAGGCAAGTGGAAAACTGACAAAAATCAAATGATTTGGCGATATAATATGTCTGAATGGTGTATACTTGATTGGGCTTGTACACTTCCAACATGGGAAGGTCATTCTTTTAATGGTATTTGGACATCACCTACTGGTGGAATTCAAGTCTATGGAAGTTTAGATTCAAATGGATACTCATCTTGCACAAATGAAGGGACATATTGGTTAAATAATAGAGTTAATTTCAATGGTAAAAATTTGCAAGAAATAACTTTATATGTTCACTGGAAATAAGAAAATAAAAAAATCTAGCAAACGCTAGATTTTTTTATTACATTTTTTCTGGTGCATTGATTGATATTGTTTCAAGTGCATTTTTGATTACTGTTTTTACACAAGTTACAAATGCCATCATTGCTCTTGTATGTTTTTCGTCATTTGTGTCAACAAGTTTTATGTCTGCACTCCAAATTGAATGGAAAAGTGAGGCAAAATCTTTAAGGTAGTCAACAATCATATTTGGTGCGTGCTTTTTTGCTGATGACAAAATTACTTGTGGATATTTTGCCATAAATACAACAAGTTCTTTTATTAACTTGTTTGGCTCTTGCATAAAACCATTTAAATCTTCTGGATTATATTCATATTTGTAACCAAATTTTGATTCAAAATTACGAAGTACAGAATTTGACCTTGCGTACGCATATTGAATATAGTAAACAAGATTTTCTTTTGATTTTTCTTTTACTTTAACAAGGTCAAAAGTCATTTGGGTGTCTGGGCTTTTTGAAAGCATAAACAATTTTAATTCATCAACATTAATTGTTTCTGCAACATCACGAAGAAGTACAAATGTACCTTTTCTTTTTGACATCTTAAATGGTTGTCCATTCTTTTCAAGTGCGACCATTTGACAAAGCACAACTTCCAAGTTTGCTTTATGTTCACTTAAAGCATCAACTGCACTTGTAATTCTTTTTACATAACCACCATGGTCTGCACCAAAAATATCAATAAGTTTTGTGTAACCCCTGTCAACTTTATATTTATGATATGCTATATCAGATGCAAAATAAGTTGTTGTTCCATCTGGTCTTTTTACAACTCTGTCTTTGTCATCGCCAAATAGGGTAGAACGGAAAAGAGTTTGGTCTTCGCCAGAATATTTTGATTCTTCTTGTTCTTCTTCGTTTGCACTTTTACCAACAGGAGCGTCAAGTTTACCTTTGTAGATATAATAAAGCTTTTCGGTGTTTCCATTTTCATCTGTTACTTCTTTATATTTGTCTGCCAAATAGTTTATTGCTTCATCAATTTTGCCTTGTTCAACAATATCTGTTTCTGAAACAAAAGAATCATATTCAAGACCAAGAAGTTTAAGGTCAGCCCTAATTACATCCATCATTGCCCAAACGATTTCTTTTTTAAAGTCTTTGTAAAATTCATCTTCACTTAAATTGATAAATTTGTCGCCATATTTGTTTGCAAAAATTTTTGCATAGTCAACCAAGTATTCACCAGGGTAGCAACCTTCTGGCATATTTTCATTTGTGTGAAGTCCAAAGTTTTGTTCATATCTAAATTGAACAGATTTTACAAGTGTTCTAATTTGAACACCATAGTCATTTATATAGTATTCTTTTGTAATGTCATAGCCTGCTTTTTGCATAAGTTTTGCAATGGCAAGTCCAAGAATTGCACCACGACAGTGTCCAACATGAAGTGGGCCAGTTGGGTTTGCTGAAATAAATTCAAGCAAAACCTTTTCTTTTTTATCCCCATCACCAAAATGTTCTTTTTCATTCTCAATATCTGCCAAAAAGTGTTCCCAAATTTGTGGTTTGAATGTGATATTGATATATCCATTAATAGCATTTGCTTCTTGAACAAAATTAAGCACTTTAATTTTTTCACAAAGTTCATTCGCAATATCAAAAGGTTTTTTGCCAAGTGCTTTTGAAAATACCATTGCAACATTTGTTGAATAGTCCGAACCAGTTTGAATTGGTGGAATAACGAATTTTATTGCATTTTGTAATCTTTCATTTTGTGTGTAAGCACAACCTAGATAATCTTTTATAACAACCAAAAGGTCATTGTCTACTTTTTTAAATAAGTCCATAATTTCTCCATATCTTTTGTTAGTCTATTGAACCATTTGTAAAATGTATAGTTCTTTTGCAAACTTTCTTTAAAAGTTCTTCATCACTTGTTGCAACCAAGGTTGTAACTTTTTTGTCTATAAATAATTTTTTGATGAGTGTTACAATGTAATTCTTTTGTTCATCATCAAGTTTCTCAAAAATATCATCAACAAGAACTATGTCAAGTGGGCGAAGGGTAAGTCTTGCGATTGAAATAACATATTTTTCAAAAAGTGTTAAATCTTTTGCTTTTGTGTTGCGATATTTTTCAAGCCCAAACTCAATTAGACAAGTGTTTATTTTGTTTTCTATGTCAACAGGTTTAACTTTTCTTGAAGATAAAACATATTTAAGATTTTCATAAACAGTTTTCTTTTCCAAAAAAACTGGGGCATAAGAAATATAGCCAAGACTAATATCTGTCTTAAAGTCAAGTTTTTTTAGTGAAATATCTTTTATATAAACTTCGCCTTTATCAAATTTTTCAAGTTTTGCAAGAACACGAAGAAGTGTTGTTTTTCCACTGCCTTCATTGCCAACAAGTGCAACACTTTCGCCTTTTTGAATTTTTATATTTATGTCATAAAGAGCATAATATTCTCGTATATATTTAAGATATAAGTTTTTTATTTCTATCATAATTTCACCTATAAATAAATATACTACAATTTTTTCAATTTTCCAAGTATTTTGTGTATTTTAGTCTTTGTTTGACTTTTTTACATCAAGGTCAAAAGATTTTGAAATATCAAAGATATTTAGTAGGGAAGATTTGTATTCGGAAATTTCCCCAGCCACAACATTAAGTGTTAAAGTAAAATCATTTTCGCTGTTAATGATAAAAATTTTTGACACTGAATTTTTGTATGTGGTGTATTCAAATTTTTCATTTTTTGCATCAACCATTAATCTATACAAACTATAATAAGTGTCTTTTTCTTTGAGTGTTATCTTTACAAAATCTTCTAGTTCTTTTTTAATTACAAATTCGGTGTTATCTGTATTTGATTTAATTAAAATGTCAAAACCTTTATCAAAATATCTTTTTTCTTCTTCAAAGGTAACTTTAAATGTAATATCAGTTGAACCTAAATTTGTTATATTTGTAAAGTTTGCACAAATATGATTTTCCTTAGTTCCACAAGCTGATACCATAAACATTGCAAATGATAAAACGATTATAAATAATTTTTTAAGCATAAAAAATACTCTCCTTTATAGAGAGTATTTACTATTTTTAAAATTTAAAACATAAACTAAACATTACATTCAATAAGTCCAAGTTCACCATCTTTTCTGTTGTATAAAATGTTTACTTTGCCTGTTTCAGCATTAAGGAATACAAAGAAATCATGTTCCAAGTTTTCCAAAAATTCTTCTGCATCATTGATTGTGAGTGGGTCAAGATTAAATGATTTTTTCTTGTAGATAGTTTTTTCTTTTTCTTTTGGTTCTTTATCCAAAAATTCATATTTTGGTAAATCAAATGCACCTTTTTTAAGTTTATCACGATTTTTTGTTGAATATTTGATAATTTGTTTTTCAATTTTTGGTAAAACTATATCAATATTTTCATACATATTTTCGCCATATGTTTCACTTCTATAAATATTACCTTTATTTATAATTGTAAGTTCAAGTTTAAATCTTTTACCTTCTTTTGCACATACAACTTTTGCGATTGCATCATCATTAAAATATCTATCAAGTTTTTCTATTTTCTTTTCAAATAATGCACGAAGTCTAACTCCTACATCATAATTTCTTTCAATAATTTCTATTTTCATAATTGCCTCCCTTTGATATCTGTATTATAGCAAAGAAAAATTAAAATACAAAACAAAACTTAATGATTTTATCGCAATATTTGGTTTTTAAAAGTTGGTAAAATTTAGTATTTTAAAAATTTAACACAAATAAAAAAAATTATCATAATATATATTGACAAATTTTTTTAAGGCGAGTAATATAAATATTGTATGAAAAAATTTCAACAACAACAAAATATTCTTTTATTGTAAATATTTGTTACAATTGTTTTGTTGTGTAAAAAATTAAAAAAAGTAAGAACAACCAAAGCAAATTTGGTTGTTTTTTTGTTTAAAAGGAGAATTTTATGAAGTCAAAAACGGAAAAATTATTTGGAGAATTTGTATTTAGTGATAGAGTTATGAAAAAATATCTCGACATATTCTCATTTCATACATACAAAAAAATAAAAAGTGAAGGTGGAGCATTAACTTATGATATTGCACAAAAAATAGCAAAAGCAATTATGAAATGGGCAAAAGATAAAAAAGCATCTCATTATACTCATTGGTTTATGCCACTAACAAATCAAAGTGCAGGGAAACAAGTGTCTTTTATTGAACCAACAAAAGGTAATAAGTTTATAGAAAAGTTTTCGGCAAAAGATTTGATTAAAGGTGAAACAGATGCATCAAGTTTTCCTAATGGTGGAGAACGAATGACATTTGAAGCAAGGGGATATACAGTTTGGGATTACACTTCGCCAATTTTTATAAAAGAAGATAGTGCAAAAAATAGAGTTGTATATATTCCAACTGCATTTTGCTCATATAATGGAACATGTTTAGATGAAAAAACACCATTATTAAGAGCCCTTGAAAGCCTTAGTGAAAATTCAGCTAAATTAATTCATCTTTTGGGTTACAAAAATGTTAAAAAAGTAAATTTGAGTGTCGGAGCAGAACAAGAATACTTTTTGATTAACTCAAATGATTTCAATAAGCGTTTTGATTTAAAAATTGTTGGAAGAACTTTGCTTGGAGCAAAGCCTGTAAAATCACAAGAGTTGTGTTCTCATTATTTTGGTGTTATTGAAGATAAAATAAGCATATTTATGAATGAAGTAAATAACACATTATGGAAAATGGGAATAAGTGCAAAATTGCAACATAACGAAGTTGCACCAAATCAATATGAAATTGTCCCAATTTATAGTTTGGCAAATATTAGTTGCGACCAAAACTATTTAATACTTCAAACAATTAAAGAAACTGCAAACAAATATAATATGACTGCACTTTTTAGCGAAAAACCTTTTAATGGAATTAATGGAAGTGGTAAGCATGCTAACTTATCAATTAGCACAGATACTGGTATAAATTTGTTCGATTTAGGACTTGACGATAGGTTATTATTTTATACATTCTTTGTTTGTATGGTGTCTAGCATAGACAAATATAATAAGTTAATAAGGCTATCAACTGCATATAGAGATAATGATTTGAGATTGGGTGGTGATGAAGCCCCACCTGCAATTGTTTCTGTGTTTGCAAGTGATTATGTATTAAATTCATTAAATATGTTTTTTGATGATAAAAAACATTTTGACAAAAAGAAATATTTGGATACAAAAGTAAAAAGTTTGCCACAAGCACAAAAAGATTATTGTGATAGAAATAGAACTAGTCCATTTGCTTTTGTTGGTAATAAATTTGAATTTAGAATGGTTGGTTCAAGTCAGTCTTTGGCATTTCCTTTAACTTGTATTTCAACATCTCTTTCAAAAATGATTAAAGATTTGTATGGTAAATTAAAAGATAAAGAAAATGTTAGAGAAATATTAACAGATGAATTAAAAAATCTTATAACATTGCATGGTAAAGTTATTAACAATGGAAACTGTTATGATAAAAATTGGAAAGATGAAGCACTTTCAAGGGGACTGATTGAATATAAAGATGGTTTAAGTGTTTATGATAAATTATTAGATGATGACATTATTGAATTATTTAAAGACACAAATGTATTAAACAGAGATGAGTTATGTTTAAGAAAACAAGCATTAACATCAAAATATATAAATACAATAAAACTTGAAGCAAAAACAATGTTGGAAATGTTAAACAAACAAATTTTCCCAACAATTAACACTTATATAAATTCATTATCTGTGCTTATGTCAAATTCAAATGCAAGAACAAAAACATTAATGACAATTACAAAACTTTATGAAGAATTATATAAGCAAGCATCAAAATTATCTACTTTGACTTTTGAAAAGTTTAGCGAAGATGTTGAATTTATAAAACTAGAATTTTTACCACAAATGTCAAAGGTAAGAAGTGTGTATGATGAAATAGAAAAACTTTTGCCATCAAATTTGTTAGATATTCCAACTTACAATGATATGTTATATTAGAAAAAAGCACAACGAAACTTGTTGTGCTTTTTAATTAAGATATTCTAATTTTTTACCATAAAATTCTTCATAAGTTTTGATATTAAATTCCATATTTTGTTCTTGCATATATTTAATATTTTCTTTATCTGTCAAATTATCTTTGGCATAAATAGGTTTACCAATATGAAGAATAAATTGTTTTTTGTATATTCCATTATTTTTCTTTTTTAAATTTTTAAAAGTAAAAAACATAGGAACAATAGGGACATTGTTTTTAACTGCATAAAAATATGCACCATTATATAGTGGTCTTGGTTTTTCATAACACCACCAAAGTGAGCCTTCTGGGTAAAATAAAACAAAATTGTTTTTGTTAAGATAATTTGTTATTGCACTCGAAAAATGTCTTAAACTTGGCAAACTTTCTCCAATGGGCATAATCCCGGCTCCACGCATACATTTTCCAAGTAAACTTTTGTAATTGTTAAAAGGTGCAACAGTTATTCTTAATTTGTGATGGCCAACTGCTCGTTTTATTAAAATTGAATCCATATTGTTGATATGATTTGAAGTTAAAATCGCTTTTTTAAGTCCTTTCAAATTTTCTTTGCCAACAACTTTAAATCTAAAATATGGTGGAATAACAACCTTTGCAACATTAAATAATGTTTTCCCAAACAAACAACCTGTTTGAGTAAAAAAACCTTTTTGCATATAATCGTAATTATCAGCAACTGGCAAAATCTTTTTTGTGTTGGGTGGGGTTGTGTGTGCAGAAAAATCTTTTGCTCTTTCACATTCATCAATTCTTTTTAATATTTCGACTTTTTTCATTTTTATCAAGTACCCTTTTTTATCTTATGTAAATTTTAAAAAATAATTGCATCATAGAGTATATATGTAAATAAAAAAACTATCAAGAGAAAAATTAAAAATGTATTCTCAAAATTAATTCTATTTTGACTTACCATAAAAATTAAACTCTATTTAAAATAGAATTAGTGTTTTTTGTTTGAGTATTTGGTTTAAAAATGTTAATATGTTTATATGGAAGATATAAAACAAAACATATCAAAAAATTTAATAATGCTTAGAAAAAATAAAAAATTGACTCAAAAAGATGTTGCAAGAGAGTTTAATTATTCAGATAAAGCAGTGTCAAGATGGGAAATTGGTGATTCTATGCCAGATATTGATGTGTTATTAAAGTTATGTGAATTTTATGGCGTTGAGTTTGATTGGTTAATTCATTCGCACGAAGAAGTACCAAAACAGAAAAATAATATAAAAGCCCAAATAAAAATTGCGATTGCATTACTTTTGGTTGTCAGTTGTTACACTTTGGCAACAATTATATTTGTTTACAATATTTTAATAAATCAATCAAACACTTGGAAAGTTTTTGTAATTGCAACAAGTATTGCACTTTTAATTTCAATATTTTGTAGCAGAAAATGGTGGAATAGAACTTGCACTTTTACATTGTCTTCGCTTTGTATATGGTCGATTTTGGCATCTGTTTTTGTTGTTCTGTTACCGCAAACTATTGCATGGCCAATATTTTTGCTAGGGATACCGCTTCAAACAATTATTGTGCTTATTTTTATAATAACGAAAGATAAAACTCAAAAATGATGTGATCTTGACAAATTTCAACATTATTATTATACTAAAAGTATGGAACAAAAATATTATTACGATGCAACAAATGGCTATTCCTTTGATAGTTATGTAAAAATTTTTAAAAGTTTAAGGCAAAAAGGTAATGCCAAGTTTGTTTACATATTAAGGGAAGAGGATTTACTTAAAGGCGACTTAAATTGTCAAATAGAAAATATTAATAAAATTATTGAGTTAATGACAAAAAATGGAATAAAAAAAGATGAGTTTATCATTTCTTTTTTGCATGATAAAACTTTAAAAACAAATTCCAATGAAAGTTGTAAAGTGCTATATGAATTGGAAAAGCATTTTGATGGTTATCATTTGGGTATTGAGTCAGGAGATGTAACATGGTCAAGTGAACAAATTATAAATGCAAACAAAAAAATAGAAGACATCGTTAAAGAAGTAAAAAGTAAAGATTTGTCAAAACTTGAACAACTATTTTTGGTATACACAATTATTACTCAAAAAATATACAAGGAAGCATCAAGTATTGAAAGTTTGTACACTTCAAGAGAAGTTTTTGGAGTATTGAACTCTGACAAAATTGTCTGTGTTGGTTATGTTGAACTGCTTAAAGAGATAATGGCAAGGCTTGGACTAGGAAATGATATACAGATTTTCTCAAATAAAGTTAAATTGCCGAATAAGAATAGAACAGAATATCACGAAACTTGCATTATTTATTTAAAAGATGAAAAATACAATCTTGATGGATACTATTATTGTGATCCGACATGGGACTCAAAACGAGATGGCGACACAAGTATAAGATTAGCATATTTTATGTTGCCAATAAGAGAAATAATAAATATAAATTCCTTGATACAAACATATCCAATAAGGTATGATACAGTTGAACACATAACAGCAACATACAACAATATTGCGACATATCACAGACCTCAATATGCTGACCAAGTAAGCCTTGGCCAAACAAGCGTTGTATTAACGGAAACTTTTGAAGAATTTTTGAACAACGACAAAAGGTTGAGGGCATTGATAGGTAAAGAAAATGAATTTACAAATTTGCCAATAAAGGACATATATAAAAAATCCCCACAATTTACATATTCATTAATAAGGCAAAGAAGCAAAGAATATTCGCTGGACACGATGCTAAAACTTATTAAAAATGTGTTAAAGGCAACAAATAAAGATGATACCGATGAAATAATAAATCAAAAGGTTTGTCGAATATATAAAGACAATTATTATACAACGCAACAAAAGTTTGGGAGAAATGCATTCTCAAGTTTTTCATTATATCAAAATAGAATGGCGTTAAATAATAAAAATTTAGATAAATCAACAAAAGAAATTTTGTTAAGTGTAATACCCAAAAATAAAGAAAAAGAGATGTGATAATCTCTTTTTTTGAACGGTGAATGAAAAAGTAAAAGTATAAAGAATATTTTATAGAATAAAATTTTCTAATAAATCTATTAGAGATAGATACCAAGCAAAATGAATATTGGATTATTTTGCTGAATGCAAATTGTTTCCAAAATACTGCAAAACTCATATTAATAACATCACAAAAAGCAAAACCATACTACAAAGAAAAGCACCCACAAAACTCCCAGCGAAGTGGAGTTTTCGATTGGTGGGTAAAAAGA